>JAFQMR010000201.1 GCA_017396175.1 Clostridia bacterium | reverse complement strand
GGAGTGGGGCAAGCGTCGTCTGGCGTATCTCATCAACGATGAGGCCGAAGGCGTCTATGTGCTCTACAACTTTGTCAGCACGCCCGAGTTCCCCGCTGAGCTTGACCGTGTGGCGAAGATCACCGACGGTGTTCTCCGTTCGATGATCATCCGCAAGGACGCGTAAGAGGAGGACGACACTATGAATATGGTATGTCTGCTCGGTCGTCTGACGGCCGATCCCGAACTGCGTCACACCCAAAACCAGGTGCCCGTCACCAGCTTTACGCTGGCTGTCGATCGCGCCTATCAGCCGAAGGGACAGGAGCGCCAGGCCGATTTCATCAACATCGTTGCATGGCGTCAAACCGCGGAATTCGTTTCCCGCTATTTCCGTAAAGGTCAGCGCATGGCGCTTACCGGTACGTTGCAGTCCCGTCGCTATGTCGACAAAGAAGGTAACAACCGTACCGCGTACGAAGTCGTTGCCGACAATGTCTTCTTCGCCGAGTCGAAATCGCAATCGAACGGCGGCTATCAGCAGGGTTATCAATCCGGCTACCAGGCCCCCGCTCCCGCGTTTGACTCGCAGGTCCCGCAATACAGTGAAGCTCCCACCGCGTTCGCCACGGCCGCTTTGAGCGACTTCGAGGAGATCGACGGTGACGATCAGCTTCCGTTCTAATTCTTGTTAAAGGAGGCAATTCGCCATGGCTGAAAGAACCGAACGCCCCGAGCGTCCGCGCAACGGCCGCAAGGGCCGCCGTAAGGTGTGCCGCTTCTGCGCCGATAAGATCGAAACCATCGATTACAAGGACGTCGCCCGCCTGCGCAACTTTGTGTCTGAGCGCGCGAAGATCCTGCCCCGCCGCGTGACCGGCACCTGTGCCCGTCACCAGCGTGAGCTGACTGTCGCGATCAAGCGTGCCCGTCAGATTGCTCTGATGCCCTTCATCAGCGACTAATGTCCGCATCGAAAAGACCGTGAGGAGTTCTCCCCACGGTCTTTTTTTTATATCTTTTTGTACTTCCGTTGACAAACTTTAAAAAACAAGGTACAATATATCCGTGAATACCCTATTGTTCGGGAGGAATCGTAATGCCTGTTACGACCAATGATAAACTGCTGATCGCCTGCTGGGCTACCGTCATCGTGCTGGTGATCATGGCGATCGTCTTCATCCGCAGCCGCCGTCTGAAATTTGTTTGGGCGGTCGGCCCCCTCACGCTCCCCCCTGCGATGTACATCATCAGCGGCGTGGTAGCACGTGCTGTGGATTCCGCAAGCTCCGTACAGATCCGCATTATTCTGGATCTTGCCGCCGCGCTTGTCGCCTGCTTGCTGATCGGCTTTGCCGCCAGCATCGTATCAAAAGCACGACGCACGCGAGTCGCGTACCTGGTATGCGCTCTGCTGTTTGTTATGACATTCTCGGCACTCCTGATTATGAATTCCGTAGCACAGATGAATCTGCCTGTGGTGTAAGATCAATAAAGCGAGCCGAAGAGCGAACACCTCCTTACGGAGTGGGCCTCTGCGGCTCGCTTTTTTCTTTTTGTCTGCAAAAGCGCCATTGCCTCATTTTTTCTGTATCATACGTACCAATTCCTTCGCCGGAAGAGGTAACGAGCGGTCACGACTTCTCACAAGCGTAATACACCTCGGCGGTATGGGCTCCTTCAGCGCGATCGTGTGAACCGTATCGCAGACAGCATCCTTCAAAAACGCCTCGGGAACAAAACCGATTCCCAGATTATGAGCCACCAACGGCAGAATCTGATCAGCGGTCGCCGCTTCGATATCAGGAGCAAATCGAATCCCGCGCTGCGAAAACAACCTCGCGTAATATTCATATGTGGATGTTCCGTATCCGAGTGAAATAATAGGATACTCCGCAAGGCAGGACATGGAACACGGTTGCTCGTCTCCCAGCTTCTCCGCAAAAGCGCGGCCGCATACGGGTACCTCGCGAAACTCGTGTAAACGCGTCTCGTAAAAACGGTTTTGTGTGTCGAGCGGCGTCGTAACAATCGCCAAATCCACCAACCCGCTACCGAGCATTTTCAATGCCTGAGGCGTGGATACATTCAGGATCTTTATGCGCACACCCGGATATTGACGGTGATAGGCGGCAAGAATGGGCAACAAATAGCATCGCAAGGCGATCTCGCTGGCCCCTAACGACACTAAGCCGTTTTGCAAGCTTCGCTTGAGTGCAACGACTTCCTCGCCCGCTTGAATGTGCTCGAACGCAACCGCAATATGCTCAAACAGCGCTTCTCCATCGGAGGTGAGACGCGCTCCCTTGTTTGTCCGTTCAAACAGTACGCAGCCCAAAGCCTGCTCTAACAATTTGATCGACCGCGTCACATTCGGTTGATTACTGTACAGCATCTCAGCCGCACGCGTGAAGCTTTTATGTTTTGCCACATAATAAAATGTGCGGTAATGATCATAGCTGATATCCATCCTCTCTCCCCTTTTTATCATATCAATTATACATATCCGTTATCTATATTATATATTTTACTTATGCCTTTATTTGTATTATAGTAGTAGTCACACGGCGCTGTCAAGCCCTGTTTGCTTACTACACTGCAGTAAAGGAGACGAACCGATGGATATCTCGATGGTTACAGAATTATTGGAGGCTCTGACGATCTTATGCTTCGGCCTATCATGGCCGCTCTCCATCCGAAAATCCTATATATCCCGCACCGCAAAGGGAAAAAGCCTGTTCTTCGAGGTGTTTCTATTGATCGGATACGGTTTCGGGATCGCGAGAAAGATTCTGCTGTTGAGCAACAACGAGCACGCAGAGTGGTTGTTTTATCTCAGCTTATTTTTTTATGTGCTCAACTTTTTGGAAATCTCTGTCGATGTTGCGCTGTATATCCGTAACACAAAACTCGATCGCCTTCACGGCCTGTAAGGTCTGTCGCCGCGTATAACATAAAAAAGAGCATCCCGAGGGAGACACTTCGTAAAGAAGTTGTCTCTCTCGTTTTTTATCTCTACAAAACAAATGACACTTTACACATTGGTTGTGAAAGTGTCATAGTGGGTTACACACTTTGAGAAAGGTAATACCCGCCGAAAAAACAGTGATTCTTTTTCGGTCGGTAAAGTTATATTGCAAACTAAAAGTTTGCAGTGATATTTTTGCCAAAAGCAAAAGTGATATGAAAACCTATCGGTTTTCGTGATATTATATTCGCCTTAAAACTGTCCGAAGGACAATATCACTATGCGTAGC
>JAFQMR010000200.1 GCA_017396175.1 Clostridia bacterium | reverse complement strand
GAGAGATTATCGGGCTTTGGTGGCAACCTCGACGAGCGCCTTTTGGAGGAACTCCTCGACGCTCATGCTGCCCTGATCGCCGGCTTCGCCGCGGCGGCGCACCGATACGGTGCCGCTCTCGGCTTCCTTGTCGCCGATGATGAGCATATACGGTACCTTCTGCATCTGCGCTTCGCGGATCTTGTAGCCGATCTTTTCGTTACGCAGGTCGGCTTCGGCACGCAGTCCCGCCGCCTTGAGCTGTTCGGTCACGGCCGTGGCGGTGTCGGCCTGACGCTCCGAAATGGGCATCACGCGCACCTGCTCGGGAGCCAACCACAGCGGGAACGCGCCCGCATACTTCTCGATGAGAAGCGCCAGCGTACGTTCGTAGCAGCCGATGGAGGTGCGGTGGATGATGTAGGGCGTCTTTTTCGAGCCGTCGGCATCGGTGTATTCCATACCGAATTTTTCGGCCAGCATCTGGTCGATCTGGATGGTGATGAGGGTATCCTCCTTGCCGTGGACGTTCTTGATCTGGATGTCAAGCTTCGGACCGTAGAACGCCGCTTCGCCCACACCGATCACGTAGGGGATCTCCAGATGGTCGAGGATGCGTTGCATCACGCCTTGCGCCTCGTCCCATTGCTCCTCGGTGCCGATGTACTTTTCGCGGTTGTCGGGATCCCACTGCGAGAAGCGGTAGGAGACGTCCTCGTACAGGCCGAGCGTCTTGAGCATATAGATCGCGAGCTCCAGGCAACCCTTGAACTCGTCCTCAAGCTGGTCGGGACGGCACATCAGGTGACCTTCGGAGATGGTGAACTGACGCACGCGGATCAGGCCGTGCATCTCGCCGCTCGCCTCGTTGCGGAACAGCGTCGAGGTCTCGTTGTAGCGGAGCGGGAGGTCACGGTAGGAGCGGGCGCGGTTGAGATACGCCTGATACTGGAACGGGCAGGTCATCGGACGGAGCGCGAACACTTCCTTGTCCTTTTCCTCGTCGCCGAGCACAAACATACCGTCCTGATAATGATCCCAGTGCCCGGAGATCTTGTAAAGATCGCTCTTTGCCATAAAGGGCGTTTTGGTGAGCAGCCAGCCGCGCTTCTGCTCCTCGTCCTCGACGAAGCGTTGCAGAAGTTGGATGATGCGCGCACCCTTCGGGAGCATGATCGGCAAGCCTTGACCGATCACGTCGGAGGTGGTGAACAGCACCAGCTCACGACCGAGCTTGTTGTGGTCGCGCTTTTTCGCTTCTTCGAGCTGTTGCAGATGCGCTTCCAGCTCCGAAGCCTTCGGGAATGCGACACCGTAGATGCGCTTGAGCATCTTATTTTTCGAGTCGCCGCGCCAGTAAGCGCCCGTCACGGAGAGCAGCTTGACCGCCTTGACGCGACCGGTATCGGGCAGGTGGGGGCCGGCGCACAGGTCGACGAAATCGCCCTGCTTGTAGAAGGAAATCTCCTCACCCTCGGGCAGTGCTTCGATCAGCTCGCATTTGTAGGGCTCATCCTTCATCAGCTCGAGTGCTTCCGCCTTCGGGAGCGTGAAGCGCTCCAGCGGCAGAGCTTCCTTGATGATCTTTTTCATTTCCGCTTCGATCTTCGGCAGGTCCTCAAGCGTCAGACTGTCGTCGAGGTCAAAGTCATAGTAAAAGCCGTTGTCGATGGACGGGCCGATGGTCAGCTTCACCGCGGGGTACAGACGCTTGACCGCCTGCGCCATAATGTGCGAGGTGGTGTGCCAGTACGCCTTCTTGCCGTCGAGGTCGTCAAAGGTGAGGATATCGAGGGTGCTGTCCTCGGTCAGCACGGTGCGGAGATCCGCCACCTCGCCGTTCACGCGGGCGGCACACGCCGCACGGTAGAGGCCCATCGAGATGTCGCGGCAGACGCTGTCAACGGTGGAATTCTCCGCCGCTTCGCGTACGTCGCCGCCTTTGAGAGTCAGTTTCAACATAGTCGGTCACTCCTTTTTGATGTGTCAGGGGAAAAGAAAAACGCTTCGCCCCCGCAAAACAGGGACGAAGCGTGTAGCATACGCTCCGTGGTTCCACCCAGGTTCAGCCGCTTTGAAAAAAGCGGCCCTCATCCGCCGATAACGAGGCGATCCGTCGCGACTTATCCGCCGATAACGCGGTTCAGTCGCGCGCTCAAAGGTGGTGGCGGGCAGGCTTTCGGAACGACAGTGAGCGGCTTTCAGCCGATGGCCGCTCTCTCTGACGGGGCTCGTTTGTAAGGTCTGCTCGCGTCCTTCTCAACGCTTTCTGTAGGATAGTATAGCACGCGACAGGCAAAATGTCAACCGTTCGCGGGTGCTTCTGTGCGGCAAAACGTGGTCAAAATGTCGTCGATCTGTGCCTGCATCGCGGTGTAGGGCTCCATCAGCTCCATATCAAACTGCACATCGGTGGGGAAATAGGCGACGACTATGAAACCGTCAAAACGGCTGAGCTCGCGGTAGGAGGGATACATATCCTCGTGATACGCGTCTTCGGGGATAAAGCGGATGCTGAACAGCTTTCCCTGTCCGTTCTGCTGATGATTCTGCAGTTCAAAGAAGGTCACCGTGTCCTCCGTTTCGCGCACGGCGTAATGCCCGATCCATTCGCGCGGCAGATCGAGGCTGAAGGAAGCCACGTCCGTGGAAAAGATCACCGTTGCGGTCGAGGCTTCGGTCGGCGTGGTCGTCGTGGTGGTGGGGACGGTCGTCTCGACGGTCGTCGCGGTCGTGGTGTCGACGGTCGGAGCCGTCGTTGTCGGCGCGGTGGGCGAGGGCACCGCGGCGTTGCACGCGGTCAGCAACAGCACCGCTGTCAGGGTGATGAGCAGTGTCAGGGAACGTTTCATAGGATCCGACCTCCAAGGGGACTTTGATTGTATTCAGCGTATCACAAAAGCGTCCCGCTGTCAAGAATACCCGCTCCTTGACAGCGGGACGGGCGTGCTGTAAAATATAGGAAACGAACGGTCGAAAGGAGTGGTTGCGATGATTCGCTTTGATGGGGCGTTGACAGGCGAAGCGGAAAAGAGATTTTTTCAAAAGCAACGCGGCTGTGAGCAGGTCATCTTGCTGTCGGCAACGGCGGTGGCTGCCGCTTTGTGGTTGCTTTGCACGTATCAAACCGCTCTGTTTTCGCTTATGGTGGAAATCTTGATCGGCGGGTTTGCAATTGTGTTTCTCGCTACGCTGATCCCGAAAGGTCAAAAAGAAAAGAAACGTCTGATGCCGCAAAGCGTCACGCTGGCCAACGGTTATATCACGGCGGTTTGTGCAACGAAGAAAAAGCGATGCCCGATTGCGGACGTCAAAGAGGTGCAGGATTGCAAAACCTATTATGAGCTGGTCTTGCCGCTGTCACATTTCGGTTTCGTGTGCATTTGCCAGAAGGATCGCCTGTCACAAGGATCCCTCGCGGAATTCGAAGAATTGTTTGAGGGGAAAATCACCGATATGACGGGCTATTTTGATTGAAAGCAGAAAAAAGGCTGTCGCCGAACGAGCAGGTTTCCTAAGGACAATTACCTTCAATAAAAACGGAATTTGGCACACAAATTCCCTGCTTGTAACAGTATAAGACAAAAACTACCCGAAGAAGAGAAAACAAAACTCTTTTTCGGGTAGTACTTTTTATATAGTGATATTCTGTGCTTTTCGCACAGAGTGATATTTCCCTTTCAGGAAGTGATATTGAAATCTTACGATTTCAGTGTTATTTTATTCGCCATAAACTGCCGAAGG
>JAFQMR010000199.1 GCA_017396175.1 Clostridia bacterium | reverse complement strand
CCAGGATGATCTCAAGCTCCCTGTAGGTCTGCGCCGTGATCGATTCAACACACGTGCGCAAATAGCTTTCCACCTTAAAAATGGGCACGATGACCGATACGGTGCTTCTCTTTTCGTTTCCGTTTTTCATCCGCTTTCCCCGTCCTTACTAAGATCTCGTTGGATACGGCTGCAATTACAAGACAAATATAGGTGAATTTCTCGCGGTGGCGAAGCGCCGAGCCGGCATTTGACACACCCCAGCCGAACATCACGGCGGCAAGCGCCATAATGACCGTCAGCACCACAAGGAAACCACCGAGATTGGAATCGGGAATGCCCTTAACGGGATGTGCCCGATACGCCTGATAGGCTACATAGACAGTGTAGAAATAGAAGATCGTACTGCCGAAAAACGCGAGGATGTCGCCCATTCCTCGCCACATCCACGGAAGCGGCGAGAAGATAAAATACACCATACGGATCGGAGTATTGACCACAATATCCACAGCTGGCGGCAACCCTTGGATACCGACAGTGTAGCCCGCGCCGCCTCCTTGCCGCACATTCACTTCATACAAAATGCCTTCGGCCGTCAACCCCTCATCTCCGCGGATTTTGCCCGTAAAGGTATCACCCGAAGACGCTAATACAAGCAAGAAGCCGAAACCGACCACCACCATCAACACAATACGGGACATTGACACCTTTAATTGTCGCTCCTTATTGCCGATCAGCATCAGCATACCGAGCGTGCCCATCGCTACAACCAGTGCGCCCATATGAAGCAGAGAGCCGAGCAGTGAGAAGGTGACGGTGAGAGCCAGATACAGTATCCCGCCCTTTTCCCACCAACAGGTGAACATATAGAGCGCCGTGATAATGCAAAACGAAATGACCGATTCCTGCAAAAAGAAAGTGGTGATCATCATCAGGTTCGGCAAAAAGGCCGCGATCAGCATCGTCTTTTCGCGCACCTCGGGGCTGATGCCGAGCTTGCAGAGAATGCGGTACACCATCACAAGCGAACACATCGCAAGGTACATATTGATAAACTGTACCGTCAGCCGCTGTACGCCGATCACTTTAAACAGCTGTCCGGTGTAAAACGGAAAACGGCCGAAATCAACCAGATTCCGTCGTGCTCCCCAAGCAAAGGATGAAGAAATCTCAAAGTACGACTGTGCATCACCCTCGCTGTTCGGGAGGATGAAGATATCGCGGGCGTACACGTCCCACATCAGGATGAGCAGCCGCAGCATAAAGGAGACGATCAGCACCGTCTTCACCGTTTCGCGCTCAGGGCACGGGTCCTTCAGTCCCTGTACCCCACGCACCGCAACGATCGATCGGTTATTAAAGACACGGCTGATCCCGTCCCACAACAACACCGTATTGATCGCCAGCATCAGCAATTGAACCGCTTCTGTGGGCGTGTCGTATGTCGGTTGCAAAAATATATGGCACAAAAGACATTCCATAACCAGTGCCAGTGCAACAGTAAACATAGTGTATCCCCTTGTCATAGACGGTTCCGCTTATGCGATGACCGTCTTACATTATAACTCCTTTTGCGGCAGGCATAGCCATTCGCCGAACCGCTCCTCCCATTCGCGCGGCTCCACGGTGTAAAACCCGCCGCTCGGAAAAAAGGTCATTTCGCCGACATAGAGCCGCCCGTCGATGCAGTACATATCCACCCGCACAAACGGGAACGGCTCCGAGAGGCGCTCCGCCACCCGCCTCATCTCGTCAAAGCAGGGCGGCTTCTCCGTTGCCTTGTCGGCATTCGGATACCCCGCCGTGTTCACGCCCTCAAGCCGCGCCCACGCAGTATCGTAAAAATCCACGGTCATGGGTTCCGTTGCCGTCTGATTGACCTGAATCGCCCGCACCGTACCGTTAAAGCAGAAAAACTTGTAATCGGTCGGTGCCTCACCGAGAAGCGGCTCCGCCATCAGGCGCGGCACCTGCTCTCTGTAATTCCATTCGCGCCCGAAGATGTAGAGCGACTCCGAGAGCCACACCTTCATCACGCGCTCCATCCGCTTCCATTGCCGTTCACGGTCGCCGCCAAGCCGCACGTGCCAACCGCTGCCGTGAGTCGCCTTCAGGATACAGCGCTCGGGAAGCTCTGCGGGCACCACGTCCTCCGCCGACGCATACACCGCGAGCGTCGGGATCGCGAGCTCGCCGAAGCCCTGTTCCGCAAGGTACCCCTTCAGCTCATATTTATCCGCACACCGCGTCATACGCGGATCGCGGTAAAAGAGCTTGAGCCACTGCAACTTTTCCGT
>JAFQMR010000026.1 GCA_017396175.1 Clostridia bacterium | reverse complement strand
GGCGCGGAAAAGCACGTCAAGGTTCATGTCAGCGAGCCGCAGTCGATCGCCCGCACGGTGGAAGGCGGCTTTGCCGCGAATGCCGAGGCGCTGGCAACCGATCTGAATGTCTGCTCCAAGCGCGGTCTTGCCGAGCGCTTTGACGCAACCATCGGTGCGTCGACCGTGCTGATGCCGTTCGGCGGTAAATACCAGATGACGCCCGCGCAGATCATGGCGGCGAAGCTCCCTGTCGAAGGCAAGGAGACCACCACCTGCTCGGCAATGGCGTATGGCTACAACCCGTACATCACCGAGAAGGACCCGTTTGTGGGTGCGTATCTCGCGGTGATCGAGTCCGTCTCCAAGCTGGTCGCGGGCGGCACGGGTCTTGAAAATGCCTACCTCACGTTCCAGGAATACTTCGAGCGTGTCAACTTTGAGCCGACCCGCTGGGGCAAGCCGATGGCGGCGTTGCTCGGCGCGATGAAGGCGCAGACCGATCTGGGTCTGGCGTCCATCGGCGGTAAGGACTCCATGAGCGGTACGTTTGAGAACATCGATGTGCCGCCGACGCTCGTGTCCTTTGCGGTGTCGGTGTGCAACACCAAGACCATCACCTCGCCCGAGTTCAAAGCGGCGGGAAGCATGGTGTGCCTCTTGGAGCCGACCTATCTTGCGGACGGCAGACCCGATGCCACGAGTCTGCAGGAGGTCTATAAGACCGTGTCGGCTCTCATTGCCGACGGCAAGGTGCTTGCGTGCGCGACCCCGACCTACGGCGGCGTTGCGGAAGCGGTGCTGAAGATGACGCTCGGCAACCGCATCGGTCTTGCCGTGAACGGCGATGTTGACATGGAGACGCTCTTTGGCTACCGCTACGGCGCGTTTGTGCTGGAAATGGCGGCAGGCGCTGAGACGGTCGGCACGGTGCTTGGCACGACGACCGATGCGTATGTCGTGACCTACGGCAACGAGACGGTCGACATGACGGCGTGGCAGGCGGCGTATGAGAACAAGCTCGAGCCTGTGTATGCGTGCAACATCGATTACGATAAAGCCCCGATCCCCGCGTACACCTACGCGGCGAAAGAGCGCGTGGCACCCGCCATCAAGGTGGCAAAGCCCCGCGTGCTGATCCCCGTGTTCCCGGGCACGAACTGCGAATACGACACGGCAAAGGCGTTTGCTCGCGCGGGCGCAGAGCCTGAGATCCTCGTGGTACGCAACCTGTCTGCGGCGGACGTGACCGCGTCGGTCGAAGCGATGGTCGCGGCGGTCAAGAAGAGCCAGATCATCGCCATCCCCGGTGGTTTCTCGGGCGGCGACGAGCCCGACGGCTCGGGCAAGTTTATCACGGCGTTCTTCCGCAATCCCGCGGTGAAGGATGCGGTGCATGAACTGCTCAATAACGGTGACGGTCTGATGTGCGGTATCTGCAACGGCTTCCAGGCACTCATCAAGCTCGGCTTGGTGCCGTACGGCAAGATCGTCGACGGCGAAGAGAGCGCGCCGACGCTGACCTTCAACCTCATCGGTCGCCACCAGTCGCGCCTTGTCAACACCCGTGTGTGTTCGAACAAGTCGCCGTG
>JAFQMR010000198.1 GCA_017396175.1 Clostridia bacterium | reverse complement strand
GAGCTACAGAGGCAAATGTGGCGACCCGGAACGGGCTCGAACCGTCGACCTCTAGCGTGACAGGCTAGCGTTCTAACCAGCTGAACTACCGGGCCACATAAAAAGGATATGGTGGGAACAACAGGGCTCGAACCTGTGACCCCCTGCTTGTAAGGCAGGTGCTCTCCCAGCTGAGCTATGCTCCCGAAGAAGTCGCTTTGGTGTGGCGACGCTGTATATAATACTATATCCTTTTCAAAATGTCAACACCCAATTTAAAGATTTTCGGAATTTTTTTTGAGAAGCTCCTGAAGATCCTCTTTGGTGAAGGTGTACACCGCGTCGCAGAACTGGCAGGTCGTTTCCACAACGCCTGTTTCGTTTGGGAGCGAAAGAAGCTCGTCGGCCTTGAGCGTCGACAGCGCGTGCTCTACGCGGTCGCGTGAGCAATTACAGCGGTAGGTCGGCTCATATTCATCGAGGATATCCACCTCGAAGCCGTCAAGAGCCTTGCGCACGATCTCTTCGGGGGTGAGTCCTTCGTTGAGCATCACGGTCATCGGCGGAAGAGAGGCAATGTTCTTTTCGATGCGGTCGATCACCGATTCGGGACAGAAGGGCAATAGCTGTAATAGCAGACCGCCCGCCGCTTTAACGGTCAGATCGGGATTGACAAGTACGCCGAGTGCGCACACCGTCGGTGTCTGCTCGCTTTGCGCGTAGTAGGCTGTGAGATCTTCGGCAATCTCTCCCGTGACGAGCGGTACACAGCCGATATACGGCTCCTTGCCGCCGGTGTCCCGTAAAACATAGAGAAAGCCGTCGGTGCCGAGTGCACCGCTGACGTCCAGCTTGCCGTTCGGCTTTAACGGGATCTCCACGATCGGCTGTGTCGCATAGCCGCGTACGTTTCCTTCGCTGTCGGCGACCGCCATAACAACGCCCGAAGGACCGCCGCCGTTGATCTTCAAGGTTACGGTGTCGTTTCGACCTTTAAGCATCACGCCCATCATCGAGGCGGCGGTGAGCAGGCGGCCTTGTGCCGCGGTGATCACTGCCGAGGATTGATGGATCTGTTCGGCCTTTGATACAATATCGGTGGAATCCACGACCATTGCCATCACGGTGGCGTCGGTTGTCAGGCATCGGATCAGTTTACCCATAATCGTATACACTCCTGTAAGGGGATTGGTTACACATAGTCTTCGGAGGGACGCGTGTTTACGGCAACCAGCGTCCAGCGCTCCGTCTCGGGCGTGGGCGCGTTCATCGAGCGGTCATCGTAGACGGCCAGCAGCTCAAACCCTGCCGCGTCAAGCAGCTTTTTCAGCGTCGGCAGGGTGTAGGCACGTTCCCGCACGAGGTCGCTTGTGCGCTCGTAGCGTCCGTCCTCCTGCAATTCAAAAAAATCGAGCGCCATCTGCACGGTGGCGGTTTTTTCGTTGCAGAAATTCTGCCAGACGCACAGCACGTCGTCATCCTCCAGCACAAAGGTGTTGTTGCCGAGCGTAACGCGGTGCTTGTAGGGGGTGTTGACATCAAAAACAAACAACCCTCCCGGCGCGATAAACAGCCGTAAGCGATCAAAGACCGCCGCGAGATCGGCGGTCTTCAGCAGATGGTTCAGGCTGTCCGTCGTGCAGACGGCACCGTCTACAACATCGTACAGATCAAGCTCCCGCATATCCTGGCATAAAAGAAGGCTGTCGGGGCATTTTTCGTAGGCCAGCTCCAGCATCTCCGCCGAGCCGTCTGTTCCGATGACGTCCAGCCCGTGTGTTGTCAGGGCGGCGGTGAGACTGCCGCTGCCGCACGCGAGATCGAGCAATGTGCGAGGCGCAGTACCGTGGTGCGCAAATACGCTGAGCAGATACGCGGCCAGTGCGTCGTAATCCGTAGACATCAGGCGATCATAGTAACCCGCCAGCGCTTGATATCCGCTCATACATCGCCCTCTTCGTAGGGAAGCGCAATATGTTTCTCCTTCATACGCGAGAACACCATATCGTAGGCGTCGCAACCGTAGATCAACGAGCGATTCACGCGGCTGATCGTGGCTGTTGACGCGCCGGTGGCCGCTACAATATCGCTGTATACACGTTTGTCGCTGAGCATTTTGGCAACAACAATGCGCTGGGAAAGCGCTTTGATTTCCGAAACGGTGCAAAGATCCTCAAAAAATTGATAGCATTCATCGATGGACTCCAGTTGCAGAATCGCCTGAAACAGGAAGTCGGCGCCGTCTCCTTTGATTTTTGAATTCATCGACATAGTCCTCCTTCGGTGTATTCATACACTAAAATTTTAACACACTACATTGCGAAAGTAAAGAGGAGAGGGGGATTTTTTTAAAAAAGTTAAAATCTTTGTGCCTTTACTTGCATTTTTTTGCAAAGAATGCTATAGTGAAAAAGGTAATAGTGACTTACAAGCGCTATGCGATCAGACCGTTTTAGGAGGATGTATTATGAAAAAACGTGTTCTCGGAATTGTAACAGCGGTTCTCGTGCTGTTGACGACCGTTTCGATGCTGTTTGTGATGCCGGTCGGTGCGGCGGATGCCGCGATGGTGACGGTCGGCTCGGTCAGCGGTAAGGTCGGCGACGTCGTGGAGGTTCCCGTGTCAATTGCAGGCGGAAGCTTTCTGGTGAATGCGGATATGACCGTTACCTTTGATCCGACCAAGCTGGCGCTCGATGATACCTATTTTGCTGATGAACTCGGCGAGGAAGGCGACACCTGCTGCTATCAGGTGAATACCTCGCTGTTCAACAGCCGTTGGATGTACCTCGGCAACGAGCGTGCAGCGGGCGAATTTGTTTTCTCGGCAGCAACGGGGAGTAACACGGGCCTTGAAGCGGGCGGTGTGATGTTTACGTTGGCGTTCAAGATTCTTTCGGAAGAGTCGGATGGTGCGGTGGTATCGTTTGCGGCCGGCCCGTTCTGCGGTAACGACGGCGCGGGTGAGATCGGTGCAGACGGATATCCGATGGACTACGATCTGGCGTATACCGCTGTGAACGGTACGGTCACGGTGGCCGAGGAAACGACGACCACCACAACCACGAAGCCTCAGCCCGTCGGATTGCTCGGCGATATGAATGCGGACGGTCAGCTGAATATGTATGATGCGATCCTGCTGTTCGGCGGTGCCAACGGCGCTCGCGAGCTGACGGCGGAGCAAAAGGCTCTGGCGGACTATAACTGCGACGGTGTGATCAATATGATGGATCCCTTGCTGCTGTTCCGTCAGGTTTCGGGTTATTAATGTTATCGGTAACCGCCCCGACTTCGTTTGAAATCGGGGCGGTTTATCTTTCTGTAATATTTTTTTAAAAAGGGCTTGACCTGCAGGGAATAGTGTGCTATACTTGTATCACCTCAAATGCGGGGTTTATTTTTTTGCGCGCTTTTTGCGCACCGTCCCTGCAAGAGGGAGGCTTATCAATTTCCAAATGGAGGTGCCGTTATGAGAGTGAAGATCACTATGGCTTGCACGGAATGCAAGCAGCGCAACTACAACACGATGAAGAACAAGAAGAACGATCCGGATCGCTTGGAGATGAACAAGTATTGCCGCTTCTGCAAGAAGCACACTGTTCACAGAGAGACGAAGTAAGTTGCCGATCATTCGAGTTGAAAAGAGAAAGGAAGGGTCTTGATGGCTGACGAAAAAATCGTGAGCAAGGAGAATGACGCGAAAGCGTCCAAATCCGGCAAGAGCAAAAAACCCAGCATCTTCCACCGAATCGGCAAGTATTTCCGCGACACGAAGGGTGAGTTCTCCAAAATCGCGTGGCCGACGTTCCCGAGCGTGGTTCGCAACACGCTGGTGACGCTCGCTGTCTGCGCGATCCTCGGCGTACTTATTCTTGTTGTGGATCTCGGCCTGGGTGCCACGGTTGAGTGGCTTGCGTCGCTCAAACCGCAAGGCTAATCTTCTGCGAAAAGGTTTTCAAGGAGGATCGGACGGATGGAAGAAGCAAAATGGTATGTTGTGCACACCTATTCGGGCTATGAGAACAAAGTAGCTACGAATCTCGAAACCATCGTTGAAAATCGGAAGCTGCACGATTGGATTCAGGAGATCCGCGTGCCTACCGAAACGGTGACCGAGGTAAAGGACAACAAAAAACGTGAGGTCGAACGCAAGCTGTTCCCCGGCTATGTGCTTGTAAAGATGGTCATGAGCGATGACTCGTGGTACATCGTGCGCAATACCCGCGGTTGTACCGGCTTTGTCGGACCGAACGGTAAACCCGTCCCGCTGACGGAAGCGGAGGTGGCGGCTCTCGGCGTTGAGAAGCACGAGATCGTCATCAACTATGCGGTCGGCGATATGGTCCGCATCATCGACGGTCCCCTCGATAACTTCACGGGACGTGTGGATGAGATCGATCTGGACAAGAACAAGGTCAAGGTTACGATCTCGATGTTCGGTCGCGAGACCGCTGTCGAGCTGGAACCCGACCAGGTCGAGCTGCTCGACGATTAAAGCAGCAAGCAATCAGAAAGTCGTACACAGCCTTGCTGTGTATTACCTGTGTGCCGGACACTCTTCCGGCTGTGGGAGGAACGGGCGACCTTGCCGTCAGGTATGGTAACGAAGGAAACCGTTCCGCCATTGACCACGAACTTTGGAGGTGCAAGTAAAAATGGCTCAGAAAATCACCGGTTACATCAAACTGCAAATTCCGGCCGGAAAGGCCACCCCGGCGCCCCCCGTCGGCCCGGCCCTCGGTCAGCACGGCGTCAACATTATGGCGTTCACGAAGGAATTTAACGAGCGTACGAAGAACGATGTGGGCTTGATCATTCCCGTCGTTATCACCGTGTATGCGGATCGTTCGTTCACGTTCATCACCAAGACTCCCCCTGCGGCGGTCCTCATCAAGAAGGCTTGCGGCATCGAGAAGGCGTCGGGTGTTCCGAACAAGACCAAGGTCGCGAAGATCACGACCGAGCAAGTGAAGAAAATCGCTGAGACGAAGATGAAGGATCTCAACGCGGCGAGCATTGAAGCCGCCATGAGCATGATCGCGGGTACTGCGCGCAGCATGGGCATCGAAGTCGTCGATTGATTTTTCGGGTGGGAGGAACCCCTCAACATTCCGATTTACCACTCAGCCGCACCCGGTAAAGAATGGGTAGCGGACTCAACAGGGAGGAACACACAATGAAACATGGTAAGAAATATGTCGACAGCGCCAAGCTGATCGACTCTCAGGGCCTCTATGAGGTTTCCGAAGCTCTTGACCTCGCCGTGAAGACCGGTAAGGCCAAGTTCGACGAGACGGTCGAAGTTCACGTCAAGTTGGGCGTTGACGGCCGTCACGCGGATCAGCAGGTCCGCGGTGCGATCGTTCTGCCGCACGGCACCGGCAAGCAGGTTCGCGTGCTTGTGTTCGCGAAGGGCGATAAGGCGACTGCCGCGACCGAAGCGGGTGCGGAGTTTGTCGGCGATGACGATATGATCGCGAAGATCAACGGCGGTTGGATGGACTTTGACGTGGTCATTGCCAGCCCCGATATGATGGGTGTTGTCGGTCGTCTGGGTAAGGTCCTCGGTCCCCGTGGCCTGATGCCGAACCCGAAGGCCGGTACCGTTACCCCCGATGTTGCGAAGGCTGTTGCCGAAGCGAAAGCCGGTAAGATCGAGTACCGTCTCGATAAGACCAACATCATCCACTGCCCGATCGGCAAGGTGTCCTTCGGCGTTGAGAAGCTCCAGGAGAACTTCGAAGCGCTGCTCAGCGCGATCGTGCGCGCGAAGCCCGCTGCCGCGAAAGGCCAGTACATCCGCTCCTGCACCGTCGCTTCCACGATGGGCCCGGGCGTGAAGATCAACCCCAACAAGATCGGTTGATCAAAAGTTTTTGCAAAATCTGCAAAAACCTCTTGATTTGTTATGAAAACCGTGATATAATCCATATTGCTGTTTTCCACAGACAGCAGGTGCGTCTCTGTGAGATGCTGAAAGATCTTCGGATCGCCTGCCGAGGGACGGCACGGATACGATAAACGCGCAGGTATCTCTGCGAGGTTTATATCCTGTTGTCGCTGATGCCCTCTCTGTGAAAGCAGAGAGGGCTTTTATCATTGCCATGACACTTGATAACGGGAGGTGACATGAAAATGGCAAGCGAAATGATTTTAAAGCAAAAGCAAGAACTCGTTGATTCTCTCACCGAGAAGTTGAAGAATGCGGTTGCAGGCGTTGTGGTGGACTACAAGGGCATCACCGTCGAAGACGACACGAAGCTCCGCCGTGAGCTCCGTGAGGCCGGCATTGAATACTTCGTCGTGAAGAACACGATGCTGCGTCGTGCGGCGGCGAACGTCAACCTGTCGGGACTTGACAGCGTTCTCGAAGGCGCCACGGCTCTGGCTCTGAGCAACGAGGACCATACCGCGGCGGCGAGAATCCTCTCCAAGTACGCGGAAACCAGCAAGACCTTTACCGTGAAAGCGGGCTTCCTCGATGGTGAAGTCATCGATGCCGCGAAGGTTGACGAGCTCGGCAAGATCCCGCCGAAGGACGTTATGGTCGCGATCACGCTGGGAACCCTGCTTGCGCCCATCTCGGGCCTGGCTCGCGTCCTGAACGCGATTGCCGAAAAGCAAGGCGAAGAAGCGTAATTCCCTTAGCTCCGCTGATGACAAGCGGATCAAGTCGCTGTGTTATCACAGCAGTAACAATTTTTAAAATTTGTACATGGAGGTAAATTATCATGTCTGAGAAAATCACTCAAATCATTGAAGAAGTTAAGGCTATGACCGTTCTCGAGCTGTCTGAGCTCGTGAAGGCTCTGGAAGAGGAGTTCGGCGTTTCGGCGGCGGCTCCCGTGGCGATGGCTGCGGCTCCGGCTGCGGGCGGCGCTGCTGCGGAAGAGAAGACCGAGTTTGACGTGGTGCTGAAGGGCGCCGGCGCGAACAAGATCGCGGTTGTCAAGGTTGTTAAGGAAGTTACCGGCCTCGGCCTGAAGGAAGCGAAGGAAATCGTTGACAACGCTCCCAAGGCTCTGAAGGAAGGCATCTCCAAGGACGACGCGGAAGCGATCAAGGCGAAGCTCGAAGAAGCCGGCGCGGAAGTCGAAGTCAAATAATCGACCTTTACCGATTCAAAACGCCCTCGATCATTCGATCGAGGGCGTTTTCCATTGCGCTAATCTTTTTTCAAACCTCTTGCTCGTCGTGTGATCGGAGTCAGCGCGCGCAGACTTTGCAACATCCGATACCGATCGGCAGAATGAAACGTTGCCCACGTCATGACGAAGGAAGAATGACCGCCAAGCAGCGGTGTTTTGTACCGTTTGACCGTACACATAAAAAAGCCCCGACACTTTTTAAAAAGCGTCGGGGCTTCGTCGTATCTGTTAAAGGCCCGTCGAATAGTTCGGGGCTTCCTTTGTAATGCTGATGTCGTGGGGATGGCTTTCCTTCAGGCCCGCACCCGTGATACGGATGAACTGGCCGTTCTTCTGAAGCGAGGGGATGTCGGGGCAACCGCAGTAACCCATACCCGCGCGCAGACCGCCGAGCATCTGATAGACCGTGTCGGCAAGCGGTCCCTTGTACGGCACACGACCTTCGACGCCTTCGGGAACGAGCTTCTTGTTGCTTTCCTGGAAGTAGCGATCCTTCGAGCCCTTTTCCATCGCG
>JAFQMR010000197.1 GCA_017396175.1 Clostridia bacterium | reverse complement strand
TTCGTTCGAGAGCCATGTCATTCCGCCTCCTTGTCCATCAGTCGGCAAGCCGCTTCTCTTTGTGTAGCTTCTGCTTCTCTATAGATCGATGCCCGCTGTATTGCTTCGTCGAAATCCACAAGGTGTCCGTCAAAATCGGGGCCGTCTACGCAAGCAAACTTTGTTTCACCGCCGACCGTCAAGCGACAACCGCCGCACATCCCCGTGCCGTCAATCATAATCGGATTCATGCTTACCGTTGTCTTGACGCCGTACGGCTTTGTGGTCGCCGCTACAAATTTCATCATCACAAGCGGACCGATCGCAAACACTTCGTCATACCGATGGCCCTGCAAAATCAGTTCTTCAAGCGCTTTGGTAACGAGACCTTGCGTACCGTAGCTGCCGTCATCGGTCATAATATGCAGTTCATCGCTTACCGCACGAAATTCGTCTTCAAGGATCAATAACTCACGGTTACGAAAACCGACTATACTGTGCACCTCACAGCCCTGTTCGTGAAGCGCTTTCGCAATCGGGTAAGCAATCGCACAGCCGACACCGCCGCCGACGACCGCCGCTTTTTTAAGGCCGTCGAGTTTTGTAGGCGTGCCGAGCGGACCGACAAAATCGTGCAGTTCCTCTCCGACGCGGAGAGAATCAAGCTCCATGGTCGCCCCGCCGACGATCTGATAGATCACGGTTACCGTACCGTTTTCACGATCATAATCCGCAATCGTAAGCGGTACACGCTCGCTGTCTTCTTTTGCACGAAAAATAATAAACTGCCCCGCTCGAGCCTTTGCCGCAATCAAGGGAGCCTCGATCACCATTTTGGTTACAGACGAATTCAACGATTCTTTACAAACTATACGAAACATACACTTGTCCTCACTTTATACACAGCATAACCTGTAAAATAATATCACGAACTTCGAATAAGTGCAACCATTGTTTTAAATATAACAGAAAAAAACCTGCATGAAAACGCTTTCACGCAGGTTTCAAACTTATTCTGCCGGAATCAGAAGCTTATTTTGACAGGTCTCACAAATCTCGTATCCCGGATCCTTATCGCACATATTGCAACGCATTTTGTATTTGCGGAAAATACCCGAGTCCAAATCAAGCATTTCGCCCTGACGGTACAAGGTTCCACCGCAATATATACAAGGCTTCATGATTCCATCACAGGTCGGACATACAACATACCCCGCAAGCGGTGCCGCAAGACGCGTCGGTACCGTAGTAACGGGAGGCTTGGTGGTACTTACAATGACAAGACCGGTGGTTGTAACGGTGGGTTTTCGGGTATATTCCCCGGTCGTAACCGTTTTGGGATCCACCCCTTCTCCGTACGGAGTATAATATGCAGGCTGTGGATCGCACCCACACAACAGAATCAAACTGAGTGTCACGACCGTGATCATCCATAACCAGTATTTAAGTGTGTGCACGTCGCTCTCTCCTCTATCCCTGTGAAACAGTAAACGGTAACGTCGAAATCCCCCAATGCGCCTGCCAGCGATCGGGCTGAACAGCATCTACCAGTATATACACCTCGCTCAGGTACTCCTGATGGTCGGAAGCATCGTCGAGTGACGCGGTATTTACACTTACCGTAAACTCCTCCAGTATTTTTGTATCGGAGGACGATGTGCCGATGCTTCCGAGCACCTCGGGATAATAGAGCCAGCCTTCACTCGACACCCATTTGGAGTTTGTTCCGAGTGTCCAAAGATCCTCTCCCTGCGGAAGGAAGGTGCCTGTATGCTTGTTTTTAAAGCTTCCGAATACCTTTGCTCGCACATACGCCTGACTGAAGCCCTGATATGTCACGCGGATCTTCAAGGAGGAGATCGCGTCCGGCGAAAGCACGATGGGGGCTCCGGCATCCAGATCCGTCCACACTGCGGAATCCGCGTTGTAATATTCCACCTGTGTCACAAAATTCGAGATCCGAGCGGGTTGGGGAACTTCAAGCTTATTTTTAAACCAACTCATAACATAGGGCGTGGAAAGCATCAGCGTGACAAGAAGTACAGCCGACAGCAAGGCACTGATCATCAACGCCATATGCGTGGAAAACAACACACGTTTTTTACGATCCATCAGCTGTCACCTCCTCTGATCTGCTATTTCAGAATTATGCTTCGTCCACAAATGTAACCAACGCCTTAAAGCCGTTGCCGTTTGCCAGGTTGACATAGTCGTCCGTTTCCAGCTTCTCTTTTACCTCTTCATATTCAACCCAATACACGATTTTCACGTGAGTATTACCGTCCCCCGTCATCGTGCCGTAAACGCGAGCGGAATTGATGGTATTCAAAGCATCGCGCATACGATCATATGTCCACTGGGTCGTGTCGCCTCCGAGCTGACCCTGTAACGCCTGAAAGATTACATCATAGCTGATCTCGTCGGTAGATTCATCGCAAATGTACGCCAGCATACCGCTGTCAAAGCAATCGACCGAAACACTGACCATACCTTCATTTTCGATGATGTATTCTTTGGCTACCGCCGCCCCGTTATTAAATGCCTGTGCGACGGTTGTGTCGGCGATCTTCGTAGAATACGGAAACTCCACCGTTGTCACTTCATTTACAAGCTTCAGGTCTTTTCTGGCAACACTCAGTTGAATGGATTCCACATCCGCTGTGCGACTGTCGGCAAACCAAGCTACCACAGCCACCACCAACGTCAGAAGCGTGAACACCAATAAAGCCACATTCACGATCCATTGGATCTTCAGTTTTTTACTCATCAGCGTTCACCTCCATCAAAAGAATATATCAATAGGCCTGCTGACGCACACCCCAAGGCGGCGTAGCTTTTGAAAGAATAATGTTTACCACTGTATCGGCAGACAAAGCGGATTTTGTATAATAATACCCATCAT
>JAFQMR010000196.1 GCA_017396175.1 Clostridia bacterium | reverse complement strand
GAGGCAAGGGGAAACCGCAGGTTTTGACGGAGAGGGTTCCCGCCGCCGCGCGTTCCCGTCTTTGTGCAAACGGAACGGCACTTGAGGCCGTTCCCTACTCTACACGCAAAAACGGACGAGCAAACCGCTCGTCCGTTTTATCATTCCCGTCCGCGAAGCGGACTCCTTCACCTGTCCGAAGGACAGATTTCACATGGCCGTCAGGCCATATTTCACATCGCCGTCAGGCGATATTTCACCGAGCGCAACGCGCTCGATTTCATTGTCCTAACGTCTGCGCCAGAGCAATGCTCACAGGCATCGTCAGCACGCTCAGAATCGTTGTAAAGCCGCACAGCTTCGACGCCGTTCCCGTGTCGCGCCCGTACTTTGCCGCAAACATCACCGTGTTGTTCGCACAGGGGGCGGACGCAAACACCGCTGCCGTCAGAAGCAGCTCTCCACGCACCCCGCATGCCCACAGCAGGACGATAAACACAAGCGGAGCCGCCACCAGCTTCAAAAGCGCCACCGCGTAATTTTCGCGGCGCTTCACCATATCCACAAGGTCGGTGTTTGCAAGGTAAGTGCCGAACATCAGCATGGCAAGCGGCGTATTCATACTGCCGATCATCCCGACAGGCTCGGCAATCACGGACGGCAGCGATACGTTCAGCAAAAACAGCGGCAGTCCGATCGCAATGCCGATCGTGCCGGGGTTAATCAAAATGCTTTTCAAAGACATACCTTTCCCTTTTCCGCTCATCACGGCGGCCCCGTGAGTAAACGCAAACACGTTAAACACCGCCACCACAGCGGAGCAATAAAACACGCCCATCTCCCCCGCGACCGCCTCAGCCAGCGGCAGGCCCATATACCCGACGTTGCCGTATACCGTCGCATAACGGAAGATCGCCCGCTCCTCGCCTTTGCGTCGAAAAAGAAGCAACGACACAAGGCTCATCATCCCGTGGAACACGGCGGCGATCAGCGCCGCCGCCAGAAAGCCGAGGGCGTTTTCGGCGGTCATCTCCACCGTCAGAAACGCGTGGACGATCACCGCCGGGGTGATGACGTAAAACAGCAGGTCGTTCGTTTTGACCGCTGTCTGCTTGGTGTACAGCGTCAGCTTATCCGCCGCAAAGCCGACGGCGATCAGCACTGCCAGCATCGACACCTGTAGGAGTGCCGTACCCATATACCCGAAAAATTGTTGCATACGCTTCGTCGTCTCCGTCAAACAAGCGGTACCCGCCGCAACCATCCGTCACGGCGGGTACTGCCCAATCGTTTTAAATCTCAAACACAACCGCCTGATAAGGCTTGAGCGTCAGCTCACGGCCGTCGAGCGTCACGTCGTCGTAGTTCGAGACGACCACGCTCTTGACATCGCACGGCAGGGTGACCTTGTGGTCCGCCTTCACGTAGTTGTTGATGACCAGGGCCTGCGAGGTCTCACCAAGACGCTTGTAAGCAATGATATCGCCGTCCTCGAGGAGTGCCGGCTCGAAATCGCCGAGGCTCAGCGCCTCCGCAACGACCGACTCCTTGCGGGCGCGAACGAGCTTCTTGTAGTAGCTCAGCACCGAGTTCGGATCGTTTGCCTGCGACTCGACGTTGATGTCTACGTGGTTCTCGTTGATGGGGAGCCACGCCTTGCCCGTCGTAAAGCCCGCATTCTCGCCCGCCGTCCACTGCATCGGGATGCGGTTCTGATCGCGGCTGTACTGCAGGCCGTACATCTTCTGCTCCATCGGCAGGCCCGCTCTCGTCCAGTTGCCCCAATGATTATGGGTGGAGATGTCGTTGACCTCGTCGATCGACTTGAAGTTGTAGTTCGTCGAGCCGATCTCCTGACCTTGATAGATGAACGGCGTACCGCGCAGGTTCATATACATCGTCGCGAGCATCGTCACGCCGTGGTAATCGCGCTGATCGCCCGTCGGGAGATACTTGTTGACCGAGCGGGAGTAGTCGTGGTTCTCGAGATACACCGCCGTCCAGCCGACCTTCTGCGCATCCTCCATATGCTTGAAGATGCTGTCACGAAGCTCGGTGGTGGGGATGTCTTCCTTCATGCGTGCATTCTCCCAGCCGAGGCCCCAGAAGTTGATCTCGGAATAGGTGAAATCAAACAGCATGCTGAAATAGCCGTTGTCGCCGACGTAATTCTTCAGATCCTCGGGCGCAACACCCGGGGCCTCCGCGACCGTCATGCACTCGGGATCGTAACCCGTGAACGCCTTGTCGCGCATCTCGGCAAGGAACACGTCAATACCGGGCGTATTGCGTCCCCATCCCTGCAGGCCGCACAAGCCGTCATCGCCGTCGGCGGGATGAGAGGCGAGCGTTTCCTCCTTCTTGATGTGGACGATCGCGTCGACACGGAAGCCCGCAATACCGCGATCCAGCCACCAGCGAATGTTCTCATACAGCTTTTCGCGGAGCTTCGGGTTCTCCCAGTTCAGGTCGGGCTGCTTCTTGCCGAACAGGTGCATATAATAGCGGTCGCCGCCGACATTCTCCCAGGCCGAGCCGCCGAACATCGAACGCCAGTTGTTGGGCGGGCCGTCCTTGCTCTCGCGGAAGAAGAAATACTCCGCCTCCTCACAGTTCGGATCGGCAAGCGCCTTCTTAAACCACTCGTGCTCGTCCGAGCAGTGGTTGATAACGAGATCCATAATGATCTTAATGCCGCGTTTTTTCGCTTCATCGATCAGTTCGTACATATCCTCGTTCGTGCCGAACAGCGGATCAATGCCGTAATAATCGGAAATATCGTAGCCGCAATCGTCCATCGGCGATTTGTAGACAGGGCTGATCCACACGACATCGATGCCGAGATCCTTCAGATGATCCAGCTTCTCGATGATGCCGCGGATATCGCCGATACCGTCGCCGTTGCTGTCCTTAAAGCTGCGGGGGTAGATCTGATACGCCACCGCACTCTTCCACCACGGTTGTTTCATAGGTTACGTCCCTCCTAAAAGTGTAGAACTTGGGTATCTATAGTGTAACACGAACCAACTAAAAAAACAACCCGTGAAAACGGGAATTTTCACAGGTTGTTTGCGGCGTTTGCGATGCCGTTTAAATACAATACATGGGGTTGTGCCGCACCGCCGATTTACGGTTTGTGCAAACGGAACGGCACTTGAGGCCGTTCCCTACAGCGGGCAACAATGGTTTCTATGTTCATCTGCGGCGTATACGTAGGGCGGGGGTTTACTCCCGCCGCGCGTCCCAAAGGGACGCGGTCGCGTGCAACGCGACAGGATCCCCGCCCGATTTGCGGCTTCCCCTTGCCTCCCTCTGACGAGGGAGGTGGATTTTGCGAAG
>JAFQMR010000195.1 GCA_017396175.1 Clostridia bacterium | reverse complement strand
TTTCTCTTTTGAATGATGGATATATCGGTGCGCTTGGGACGGATTCTCACAATCTGACCTCCAGACCGCCCGATTACACCTCGGGATATGAGCGTATTTTACGTTCCTGTTCCGAAGAGGCTGTTCAACATGTATCCGATCAAATGAAAAAACTGTTGCATATTGAGTGAATATCTTTGAGGGGATTTTAGGTGTGAAAAAGTTTACGTTTGAATTTGGGAAATACCGTCGGTTTGTATTTTTAATCGCCGATCTTCTGTGCATTATCGGTTCGGGCGTGATGCTCTGGATCCTGTTTCGAGCAATGCCGTCTGTTGAGATGAATATTACGCTGACCGAAATGATTGTACATACGTCGATCTATTCCGTTTCCTCTATTCTTGCGATGGCGCTTGCGGGGGCGTATAAACCGTTATGGCGATACGCAACCATTCACGATCTGCTCAGCTGCTTTTTCGGTGTAGTATTCGGCGCCTTTTTCTCCTACGGTTCGATGATTGTATTACAGCATCTCGGCGTGTTTACGGATTCGAAATTCCGTTTTTCGTTTGTCTATTTTGCGTTGACGCTGATGCTGCCGTTGCTGATGATCCTTATGGTGCGTATCTTTTATAAATCGTTGCGCGATTTTACGCGTTCTCAGGAAGAAAAAGCGGCATGCTTGAATAAGAATCGCACAATGATCATCGGAGCAGGCGCAACCTGTCGCGTCCTTTTAACGGAAATGCAGTTGGGAGATACGGTTTACACTCCGATCGTAGCGGTGGATGATGATCCCTCTAAAATCGGCCGTAAAATCAAGAATTTGCAGATTGAAGGCCCCATTGAGAATGTTCCTGAGATTTGTGAAAAATACAGCATTGACTCGATTATTGTGGCGATTCCCTCGTGCACGGAGGAACAGCGTGCAGTGATTTTGGAGCATTGCGCTAAAACCAATTGTAAAATCCGCGTGTTGCCGTTTCTGCACGAGCTTGTCGCAGGAGATTTTTTAGCACAGGCGAAGCCTTTAAAGCTTGAAGAGCTTTTATGCCGTGCGCCGATCAAGTTTAACCAGCACGAAATCACTGCCTTTGTGAAGGATAAGGTGTGTGTCGTGACGGGTGGCGGCGGTTCTATCGGTTCTGAGCTGTGCCGTCAGATTGCTTCTCACAACCCGAAGCGTCTGGTCATTGTGGATATTTATGAAAACAATGCATATGAGATCCAACAGGAATTGATTCGCACATACGGAGATACGTTGGCGCTCGACGTCCATATTGCTTCGGTGCGCGATTACGCCAAGATGACGAAGCTGTTCGAGCGCTACCGCCCGCAACTGATTTTCCACGCGGCTGCGCATAAGCATGTCCCGTTGATGGAAACCGCTCCCGAGGAAGCGGTGAAGAACAACGTGATCGGCACCTTCCATATGGCAACGCTTGCTGATTTTTATGGTTGTGAAAAGTTTGTACTGATTTCCACGGATAAAGCGGTGAATCCCACAAACGTGATGGGCGCTACTAAACGTTGCTGCGAAATGATTGTGCAGTGCCTGGCACAGCAAACTTCTAAAACAGAATTCGTGGCTGTGCGTTTCGGCAATGTGCTTGGATCCAACGGATCGGTTATTCCGTTGTTCCGTCGTCAAATCGAGGCCGGCGGCCCTGTGACGGTGACGCATCCGGATATTATCCGTTACTTTATGACGATTCCCGAAGCGGTTTCGTTGGTTCTTCAAGCGGGCTCTATGGCAAAAGGCGGAGAGATTTTTGTTCTCGATATGGGTAAACCTGTTAAGATCACGCTCCTTGCCGAAAATCTGATCCGTTTGTATGGCTATCGCCCCGGGGTGGATATTAAAATTGAGTTTACCGGACTTCGTCCCGGTGAAAAGCTGTTCGAAGAATTGCTTATGAACGAAGAAGGTCTGAAGCCGACGTACAATGAAAAAATCTTTATCGGCAGTCAGATCGAAGTAGATGCGGATGCGTTCTTTGAGGAGTTGGCGAAGCTAAAGGAGCATGCCAAAGACAATCAGACCGCGTTGGTTATTGAAGATCTGAAGCATATCGTGCCGACCTTCCGTCATAAGTTGAACGGTGCAAATCCTGCTCAAGAATCTGTCCCGAAGGAGTGAAGCATATGCTTTGTCCCACGTCTTTATCGCTCGCCGTCCATTCGACGGCGAGCGTTCCTTATTATTCCTTTCCGTCTTTTGACCGCATTCCGTTTATCCGTCACGGATTTTCAACGCGTCTCGGCGGAGTCAGCACCGACGTGTTTTCGTCGATGAACCTGAGTTTTACCCGTGGGGATGACGAGGAAGCGGTGCGTCAAAATTTTGAGCGTTTTTGCAATGCAATCGGAGTGGATTGGAAAAAAGTAGTCATCTCCGCGCAGGAACACCACACGGTGGTGCGCAAAATCACGGCAGAGGATATCGGACGGGGGATAACGCGTGACCGTGAGTATACCGATGTTGACGGTCTGATGACGGATGTTCCCGGTGTTGTGTTGTGCACGCAATATGCCGATTGTGTTCCGTTGTTTTTTGCGGATCCGATCAAACGTGTGGTGGCTACGTCGCATTCCGGCTGGAAGGGCACAGTAGCGCAAATCGGAGCGGTGACTGTACGTCGTATGCAAGAGGCGTATGGGTGTGATCCGAAGGACGTTCTGGCGGGCATCGGCCCGTCTATCGGTCCTTGTTGCTTTGAGGTGGATTCCCCCGTATACGAGGCGTTTGCGGCTTTACCGTTTGTCGACAGTCAGATAGTACACGATGACGGTAACGGAAAATACCATATTGATCTTTGGGAGACCAATCGCAGGATCTTGCTTCAGGCGGGATTGTTGCCCGAGCATATTACCGTGACGGATCTGTGCACCAAGTGCCATTCCGATACATTTTGGTCGCATCGTGTTACCGGCTGGGAGCGGGGGAGTCTCGCAGGGTTTATTGCTGTTTCGGAGGAAAATGTATGATAAAAGCTGTGCTGTGGGATCTGGACGGAACGGTACTGGATTCGCGTCCGGGAGTGTTTGCGTCGGCAACGTATGCTTTGAATACTCTCAAACTGCCCGTGCCGCCTGATGAAGAGCTGATCGAGTTCCTAGGCCCTCCGATCGACATCGGTTTTTCGAAGGTGTGTAGCGTGCCGCAAGAAGCGGTAGAGGAGGCGATCCGTCTTTATCGTGAGTATTATACGGGTGGCGGTATGTTGGAAGCGGTCATCTATGATGGAATAGCAGACGTTATTCAACTCCTTCGGGCAAAAGGGATCGATTCCTATATTACGACCTCAAAGCCGCAGGTATACGCCAATCGGATTTTGAAGCATTTCGGAATCGATACATTGTTTACGGGCATATACGGCGCCGAGCTGAACGGTGACCGTGCGCATAAAGCGGAGGTACTGTGGTATTGTATGCAGCAGCATTCGCTTTCGCGTGAGGAAACCGTGCTGATCGGCGATCGGCGCTTTGATGTTCTTGGTGCTCGGGAGGTCGGTATTCCTTGCATCGGGATCCTGTACGGCTACGGCAGTCGAGAGGAACTGACAATTGCAGGAGCAACGGCCATTGCGGCTACACCGGCCGATGTATTGTCTGCGTTAAATATAGACTAAACAAAAAGCACCGCCTGATAGCTTCAGGCG
The DNA here is from genome assembly GCA_017396175.1 of Clostridia bacterium. Taxonomy (GTDB): domain Bacteria; phylum Bacillota; class Clostridia; order Oscillospirales; family Acutalibacteraceae; genus RGIG1959. Next base: position 2,555 of record JAFQMR010000195.1, on the reverse strand, counting down.
GTGCTTTCATAATTTGAGACGGTTACAACAACGAACGGTACAGCGACGCAATCTCTTCTACGCTTGTGTCGCGGGGATTTCCGGGACGGCAGGCATCATCGTATGCCGACTGTGACAGGAACTCGATATCGTCCTCTTTAACGATCTCCTTAAGATCCGTCGGGATGCCGACATCGACGGAAAGCTTGCGTACAGCATCGACAGCGGCACGACGGTATTCCTCTTCCGACATCGAGTCGACACCGTCAACACCCATTGCTTTGGCGATATATTTATACTTGTCACCGGTTGCGGGGGCGTTATATTCCATAACGGTAGGGAGAATGATGGCGTTGGCAACACCGTGCGGTGTATCGTAAAGCGCACCGAGCGGATGCGCCATAGAGTGGACGATACCGAGGCCGACATTGGAGAAGCCCATGCCTGCGACGTACTGACCGAGTGCCATACCTTCGCGTCCTTCGTCCGTATTATCCACAGCGCCGCGCAGGGAACGGGAGATGATCTCAATGGCTTTCAGGTGGAACATATCCGAAAGCTCCCAGGCGCCCTTGGTGATGTATCCTTCGATCGCATGCGTCAATGCATCCATACCGGTCGCAGCGGTTAGGCTCTTAGGCATAGTGGACATCATATCGGGATCAACAACCGCCACAACGGGGATGTCGTGTACATCGACACAGACCATTTTACGCTTGGTATCCTCGTCGGTGATCACGTAATTAATGGTAACCTCTGCGGCGGTTCCGGCCGTCGTAGGTACGGCAATAATCGGCACGCAAGGCTTCTTGGTGGGGGCAACGCCTTCGAGGCTGACAACGTCAGCGAATTCGGGATTGTTGATAATAATGCCGATGGCTTTAGCGGTGTCCATTGCCGAACCGCCGCCGACAGCTACAATGGCATCGGCGTTAGCCTGACGGAAGGCTTCTACGCCGTCTTTTACGTTTTTAACAGTCGGATTCGGCTTGATCGAAGAAAAAACATCATAGGGAACAGCGGCTTGATCCAGAACAGCAGTCACCTTGGCGGTAATGCCGAATTCGATCAGATTTGGATCTGAGCATACGAGAATCTTTTGAAAAGCGCGTGCTTTCACCTCATCAGCAATATGCTGAATTGCGCCCTTCCCGTGATACGAGGTTTCGTTCAAGACAAAACGGTTGGCCATACAATGGATCATCCTTTCGACAGTATTTCGGGAGAAGCTCCCTGTGTTTATAGTGTATCATACTCGTATTTTAGTGTCAACCTCGCAAAGAATACTTTACAAATCCCCGTCAGAATGGTATACTGTAGCTGCAACGAAATCGAAACCTATGGGTGCATACACAGTTCGTGTATCTGAAAAAGGAAACAGGTGAAAATCCTGTGCGAACCCGTCGCTGTAAAAACATAGTATCTGTTCCGTGCGTTTGCTGTACGTCCGCCGAAAGTAAAAGCGCGTTGCCACTGAACATCGTTCGGGAAGGTGAACCGGTACACGGATGTTTGAGCCAGAAGACTTGCCTGTATGGTTGTACGATCATACCACGTGGAATTGGTGAAACCGTACGTCGCATAAATGCCGCCGTTTTTTACGGCGTTTATTTTGCTACGAAAAAGCGGGAAGCCTTACAACGAGGTTTCCCGTTTTTTTTCGATGTACTTCGTTGCAGAAAGGGATGTACCGAATGAAAATAAAAACAGTACTGTCGATTACGGCGTGGATCGCCGTCCTTCTGCTTTGCGTTTCTTGCGGACAGAGCACACCGACCGCAGACGGCTTGAAAACTATTACGTTGGATGTAGTGACTCCGGAGGAAACCGTAACCTTTACGCTCGAAACCGAGGCGCAGACGTTACGCGAAGCGCTTGAAGAGAACGACCTTGTGGAGGGAACGGAAAGCGAATACGGCTTGTTTGTGACTTCCGTCAACGGTGTTGTCGCCGATGAAGCCAATCAGGAGTGGTGGTGCTTTACAAAAAGCGGGGAATCGCTCATGACGGGAGTAGACGGCATACAGATCGCCGACGGCGATCATTACGAGATCACGCTGACATCGGGATATTGATCGGACATCGCGAACGGCGGCTACGCGAAAAAGAAAAAGCACTTTGGATGTTCATCCAAAGTGCTTTTTTGGTGATCCATCGGAGATTCGAACTCCGGACACCCTGATTAAAAGTCAGGTGCTCTGCCAACTGAGCTAATGGATCTTATGGCTTACCGCGCTTAGATATTATAACGAAGGAATCGGTGTTTGTCAAGAGTAAATTGTGTTTTATTTCGTTCCTTTTCGGAATTCTCTTTGACAAACAGAGAAAATGATGGTATACTTTCGTTCGTGAGAGGATCGGGCAATCGCGTACAACAATGTATGAGGAAAGTCCGAGCTTCATAGGGCAGGATAACGGCTAACGGCCGCCGGGGGTGACCCTAGGGAAAGTGCAACAGAGATATACCGCCGCTTCTTGCGGTAAGGGTGGAAAGGCGAGGTAAGAGCTCACCGGCACACAGGAGACTGTGTGGCCCTGCAAACCCTATCCGAAGCAACGCCGACCGAAGCGATACA
>JAFQMR010000194.1 GCA_017396175.1 Clostridia bacterium | reverse complement strand
TGAAATCAAATCCGTCTAAATACAACCCTGCGAAGCAGGATTTCATCGCAAACGCGATTTCATCCACCAGAGGTGGATTTCACCCGTCGAAGACGGATTTGACTGCGTGTTCTCCGTTAAGGATAACACGCTAATGCCCGTCTGTTTTTGTACCCTATCCTGCTTTTGCAGTCAAAGCAGCTCATAATGCACTTCCTCGTCACGGCTGTGATCGATCAGCAAAATCTCCGCGACCGCCGTTGCATCCGAAGCCGCCACGCGGATCAGCGTACGGCCGTAGCGGGTGGTCGCTGTCAGATCCTCGGGATAATCCCACAGGCGCAACACGCGGATCGCGTTGCCGTCCCGATACACGCCCTCGATCGCGACATTCTCCGTCACGAACAGTTCCTCCGTGAACAAGGCGATCAGCACGTTGTCCTCAAAGAACGCTTCGTCCACGACGGTTTGATAACAATGTCCGAGCAGGTCATCCTGCTCCGCTTCGGCAAGAAATGCCTCATAGGAATCGATCAATGCATACCGTCCGCCGATCATCTGATCGTAGCGATGGTTGACCGTTTCGGTATACAGCACCTCATAGTCAAGCGGCGTGCCGTATGCCTCCTCTTTCACCGTCTGCATATGATCGATCAGCACCGCCTCCTGACCGCTGTACCCCTCACGGGACAGCACCAGCATCGCAGGGAACCCCTGCACGGCGGTAAACCCGAACGCATCGTAAGGCAGGACGGTGAGCGCACGGTGAATATAGATTGCGCTGTCGCGAAGCTCACAGGACAGCACCTTCATATCGTGTCCCAGCACAGGCGCGACATAGCCCGCCCACACCAGCAGATGCTCCTCAAAAAACGCCTCGTCGAAGCCGTTCAGCTCGGCTACGTCTGCGAGCGGCTTTTGATACATCGCCTCGGCAAACGCCGACAGCGCCTCAACGCTGTCGATCACTCTCGAACCGACGCGGTTATATGTGCCGACGATCCCCTTAGCAACAACGGGAGACTCGGAATGTTTCTCCTCGCTGTCGCGGTACGCCGTCACCGTCACATCGCGGTTTCCGAGCGCCGTCTTATCGACCGTCACGAACGCATACCCCTGCGCCGTGTCAGCCGCTTCCGACACCACGAGCGAAATATAGAGCGATTCCTCATCGGCCGTCACCGCCGCAACACACGCCTCGCCGTTGATCGGCAGGCCGATCAGCGTCTGCGTGCCGAACGAGCATTTCGCCGTGTAGCACGCGGGATCGACCGCCGCATCCGAGCGGATAAAGGTGTTCCACTCCGCCGCGGAGGTGATCACCACCGTAGCCGCCGTCTCGTACGCGGGGACGGGAAGCATCACATACGACGCATCAAACGCCACATCCGTCGGTATATTGACCGTCTGTCCCGCCGAAGCGGCATACAACAGCAGGGCATCCTGCACGGACAGGGTGCCGTCGCGGTCGACATCCCCGCGAGCCGTTGCCGACGCCGAGACGGTCTTCGCCCCCGACGCGGCGGCATACAGCGACAGTGCATCCATCATATTGACAGCGTCACTGCGGTCCATATCCCCCGACGGCGAAGCGCCGACAGGCATCGCCGCCAGCATACACACCAGTACCGATACCAACGCAAGCCATCGTTTCATCCTCATTCATCCGTCACCCTTTCCTCGTAGTCTGTGTCACGTCCGTCACCGCAATGGTCACACATATGCGGTCGGACATCAGCACCCAATCGAACGTCGTAAACGTTTCGGTCGTGGTGGTCGTTGTGGTGGTGGTCGTTGTGGTCGTCACTACCCCCGGCACCAGCGTAGTCGGGTTGGTCGTGATGTCACCTCCTGCGATCTGCGGATCGCGCGTCGTGGTCGTGG
>JAFQMR010000193.1 GCA_017396175.1 Clostridia bacterium | reverse complement strand
GACAGGAGCGACATAGGAGCCGCCGTTCGACTCAAAGGTGATCTTGTGACCGCTGTTGTCCTGATAGGCGGGAATACCGTAACCGAGGAGACGGCTGTAGGACAGCGCGTAGCTCTTCAGGAACACGCCGCCGCCTTCGTTATACTCGCCCTGCTGAGGCGAGGTGTTGCCCTCGACCGTGTAAACATAACCGTTGCTGACATAGCGGACGATACCGATATGCGAGGAGGTCGAGTCACCGGCGGGGGCGAAGTAAACAATATCGCCGCGCTTCGGGACATAGCTGCCGCCGCGGCTGGCCGCCGCCTGGAAGCGTCCCTGGTTCTTGAACCAGTTGACACCGTAGGGGCAGTACGCGTGGTATTTGACAATGGAATTCGGGACACCGGCCTGATTGGCACACCACGATACAAACGCGGCACACCACGCGGCACGGACAACGCCGATGTTGTCGACGTTTGCGTCGTACCATTGTCCGTATTTCTGATAGTTGTTCGAGCCGGCCACCGTACCCGAAAGCGAGCCTTCAAGATAGCCCGCCTGCGTTTCGGCAACGGCGACGATGTCTTCTGCCATATTACCGGTGTTGACGTGTGTGTTTTCGTAGGCGGCCGAGACCGTAGCGATGGAGATCGTCGGAATCAGGCAAATGAGCATCGAAAGACTTGCCAGAACCGCGATCAGCTTCGTAGTTTTGGTTTGCATAATATACCTCCTTTTTATACTTCTAATATTATAGCAGAGTCGTTGGTCGTATTTCAATGCGCGATGTGAAGGAAAATCCGTTTATACAATTGGTGAAATGAAACAATTTTTTCTTCCGCTTGTGGTAAATTTGCAGATTATTCGTTGCGCTTATGGACATACTAAAGGCAAAGTGACAGGATTCGGAGGGATGAATGTGAACACACCGCTCATAGGTACATTTTCAGAAAAGGTGGTCGTATTACGTTCCGCGTTGCGTGTGGATTACAGCTTTGATCTTCTGGAACGTCAGATTACGGTTGGTGGCAGAAGGGCGCATTTGTTTTTTGTGGATGCGTTCACAAAGGATGAGGTGATGGAGAAGATCCTTGAGTTTATGATGCGCCTGTCGGAAACGATGCTTGACGGTGTCACCGATCCGCGTGAGTTTGCCTCTATCGTGTTGCCCTATGTGGAGATTGACCGTGAACAAGAGCTGAAAACAGTGGTAACCGCTGTGCTGTCGGGTACTACGGCAATGATTGTGGAGGGCTACGACGAAGTCTTTATGATTGACGCGCGTACCTATCCCGTACGCAGTATCGATGAACCACAGGATGACCGTGTACTGCGCGGATCTCATGACGGCTTTGTGGAAACGATGGTGTTTAACGCGGCGTTGATTCGCCGTCGCGTCCGAGATCCGCGTCTGACGATGGAGCCGTTTAAGGTTGGCTCGAAATCACAGACCGATATTGTACTGTGCTATATGGACGGGCTTTGTAACGAAAAGCATTTGAACACCTTGCGTGAAAAACTTAGAAAAATCACCATTCCGTCTCTCTCTATGGGCCAGCAAAGCTTGCTGGAATGCCTGTGTCGACACGCGCGTTACAATCCGTTTCCTAAGGTGCGCTATACCGAACGCCCCGACTGTGCAGCAGCAGGGGTTCTTGAAGGGAAAATACTGGTATTGATCGATAACTCTCCGTCGGTTATGATTTTACCGACGGGAATTTTTGACTTTATGCAGGATACAAACGATTATTATCTTCCGCCGCTGATCGGTACGTATCTTCGCTTGTTGCGAACGGCCGTGTGGGTGTTATCTATGTTTTTAACACCGCTTTGGTTTCTGTTGATGCAAAATCAATGGGAGGTACCGCCGTTCTTGGAGTTTCTAACGATCGATGAGCCGAATTCCGTACCGGTTATTGTTCAGCTGTTGATTATTGAGCTGGTAATTGATGTTGTAAAGCTTGCATCCCTCAATACACCGAATACGCTCAGCAATGCATTCAGTGTGGTCGGTGCGTTGATCTTCGGAGAATTTGCGGTGAATGCAGAGCTGTTTGTGCCTGAAGTGTTGTTATATATGGCGTTTGTAGCCGTGGCTGCATTTACGCAGGCAAGCTACGAAATGGCATACGCCTTCAAGCTGTTGCGGATGACGCTGTTGATTTTAACAGCGTTTCTGAATCTTTGGGGATTCGCGGTAGGATTGGCACTGATAGCCGTGTTGATCGCAACGGTGGAAACGCCGGTAGGGTATGTGTATTTGTATCCGCTGATTCCTTTTGATCGTGTGGCTCTTAAGCGGCTTTTTTTGCGACGTTCGATCCATCGGAGCAATGCGTAAAAAAATATAAAAAAATCGAAATTAGGGCTTGCATTTTTGCGGAGGATATGTTATAATTCCGCTGTTCATGTTTAGAGAGTTTGAAAGAGGTGACACTCATGAAAGAAAATATCCATCCGAATTACAAGGCAACCACCATCACTTGCGCTTGCGGTGAGGTCATTGAGACCGGTTCGACGAAGGAGAACATCCGCGTTGAAATCTGCTCCAAATGCCATCCGTTCTTCACGGGTAAGCAGAAGCTGGTTGACACCGGCGGCCGCGTGGATCGCTTCAAGAAGCGTTTCGGCATGCAGGACAAATAATCCGCACCACAGTATCGGATCATACCGAGCATCCAAGAGCAGTGCTGTCAGGCACTGCTCTTCTTGTCGTTAACGAAAGGAGGGGGACCGTGTCGGAGGCTTATTGTACGCTCCATAAGGAGGCGCAGGATGAATTTACGGAAAAGCGCTCCCGTTTTATTGGGTATGCGGCCCCTGTAACGACAGAGGATGAGGCGCTGCAATTTATTGCAGTATAAAAAAACAGCACTGGGATGCAAAGCACAACGTGTACGCGTATGTCTTGCGTGACGGTCAGATCCGTCGGTATTCCGATGACGGGGAACCGCAGGGAACCGCGGGGATTCCCGTGCTTGACGTTCTTCTCAAACGCGGGATCGAGGATGCGGTACTTGTGGTGACGCGATATTTCGGCGGCATTCTGCTCGGCGGAGGCGGACTTGTCAGGGCTTACGGCCATGCGGCATCCATTGCTGTACAGGCCGCGGGTGTTGAAGAGCGTGTCCTTTGCTCCGAAACGTCCGTTATATGCGATTATGCACAATACGGGCGAGTACAACCGCTGGTGTTGTCTCACGGCGGTGTTATTACCGATACACTCTACGAGGATGCCGTTACCATCCGCTTTTATATTCGAAAGCCTTCGTTGCCTCTGTTCGAGGCCGAACTGACCGATGCCACAGCGGGAACGGTGGCCGTCGGAGAGATCTCCGAGGACTATCACCCCTTTTTACAGGAATTTTAAAAAAATTCGATTTTTTTACAAAAAAAGAAGGAATACCGACCGGAAGGTCGGTATTTTACTTATGTACGAGTAAAAAAGGGGGAGTGCGTCATGACAATCCGTGAACGGTACGAAGCGGCAGAACGCGGTTTTCTCTCTGAGAATGCGACGTTTTCGGCCGATACCCGCGGACGGGATATTCCCGAAGAACCCAGTCTGTATCGGACGGCGTTTCAGCGAGATCGCGATCGTGTGCTCCATTCGAAGTCGTTTCGACGTCTGAAGCATAAAACACAGGTGTTTTTGTCTCCCGAGGGTGATCATTACCGCACCCGCCTGACGCACACTCTTGAGGTGTCACAGATCGCGCGCACCATAGCGCGGGCGTTGTCGTTGAACGAGGATCTTACCGAAGCGATCGCTTTGGCGCACGATCTCGGACATACTCCGTTCGGGCATGCGGGAGAGCGGGCGTTGAACTCCGTGATCGAAGGCGGTTTTCGCCATTATGAGCAGAGTGTGCGTGTGGTAGAGCGGCTCGAACGTGACGGCGCAGGGTTGAATCTGACCTGGGAGGTGCGCGACGGCATTCTTCACCATACCAAAGGTGAGGAGGCGGCGACGCCCGAAGGACGCATCGTGCGTTTCGCCGACCGTATCGCGTATATTCATCACGATATGGACGATGCGGTACGGGCCGGTATCCTGAAAGAAGAGGACGTTCCGCTTCCGATTCGTGAAGCTCTCGGACAAACACGCGGCGAACGTCTCGATTGTCTGATTGCGTCGTTGATTGAAAACGGTAACGAGCATATCGGAATGGCTCCCGATATCGAAGAAAAATTTGTCGAACTGCATACGTTTATGTACGATGCCTTATATTATAATCCCGTCGCCAAAAGCGAAGAAGGGAAGGTGGAGGAGCTTATACGTCGTTTGTACGGCTTCTTCAGCGAGCATCCCGAACAGCTTCCCGAGGAATATCACCGTGTATACCAGGAGGAAGGAGCCTGCCGTGCGGCGTGTGACTATGTGTCGGGGATGAGCGATAATTTTGCACTTTCCGTATATCATGAGGTGTATATTCCTCGCGGATGGTCGGTGACTCACGAACAATATTAAGTTGTGTCAGCCTGAAAAGGAGGGAAGAGAATGGCGTTACCCGAATCGTTTATAGAAGAGCTTTCGCGTCGGAACAGTATCGAGGACGTTGTATCTTCCTATGTGACCTTGCGGGCGCGCGGTCGTACAAGGGTTGGGCTTTGTCCCTTTCACGGCGAAAAAACGCCGTCCTTTACGGTCTATCCCGAAAACAATTCGTTTTATTGCTTCGGTTGCGGAGCGGGCGGCGATCTGATCACGTTTGTCAGAAAGATCGAACACCTTGACTATATGGACGCCGTGAAGTTTCTTGCCGATCGTGCGGGGATGGATATGCCTCGCGCAGAGGTGGATGATACAGCCGCCAAGCTGCGACGGCGTGTGTTGGAGGCCAATCGTGAAGCGGCGCGGTTTTTCCACGAGATGCTCTATACTCCTCAGGGAGCGACGGCGCTGAACTATTATCGAAGCCGCGGGTATTCCGATCGGACGATCCGTCGCTTCGGACTGGGGTATGCACCGAATGATTTTCACGCGCTTGTCAACCATTTGCGCTCCAAAGGCTATCGTGACGAGGAGATGCTGTTGGCCTGGCTTGCCAGAAAGAGCGAAAAAGGGTTATACGACAGCTTCCGCAACCGTGTTATGGTGCCGATTATCGATGTGCGCGGCAACGTTATTGCGTTCGGCGGACGTGTGCTGGATGATTCCAAACCCAAATACATCAACACAGGCGATACGCCTGTGTTCAAAAAAACCAACAATCTGTTTGCGCTGAATATTGCGAAGGATACGGGACGACGGCTGATTCTGTGCGAGGGCTATATGGATGTTATCGCCATGCATCAGGCAGGCTTCACCGATGCGGTTGCGGCGCTCGGCACGTCGTTTACAAACGACCACGCCAATCTGATCGCCCGATACGCCGACGAGGTTATCCTGATATTCGATGCGGATGAGGCGGGACAAAAGGGCGCCAACCGTGCCATGTCCATGCTTCGTAATACGGGAGTACGCGTGCGCGTCGTACGGATTCCCGACGGTAAGGATCCCGATGAGTATTTAAGGCATCATCCGCCGGAGGCGCTGAAACTGCTGATCGACCGTTCTTCAAACGACGTAGAATACCGTCTGTCGGTAATGCGTCAAAATTTTGCTCCTTTGGATTCCTCCGAAAACAAGGTCGGATTTCTCAAAGAAGCGGTCAGGCTGATTGCGGGGCTGGACGGCCCTGTGGAACGGGATGTGTACGCTTCGAAGCTGGCGCAGGAGCTTGGCGTTTCCAAGACGGCTATCCTGCAACAGATCGAGGATGCGCTGAAAAAAACGCAGCGGGCGAAGGTGAAGCGCCGTTTGCGAGAGGATGTACAACGCTCCGAAGCGGTAGCTACCCGCGCCAATCCCGAAGCACTGCGGCACGTCCGTGCCGCAACGGCGGAGGAGGCGCTGATCGGTGCGATGCTGAGATATCCCGATCGTATAGCCGAGGTGGCGGAGCGGCTTCCCGAAGCGGAGGTTGTGACGGCGTTTAACCGACGGTTATATGCGGAAATCGTGTCGCGCTTCCGACAGGGGGCGTTGATTGAATTGTCGGTATTTTCGGCAACCTATTCGGCGGACGAAATGGCGTATATTACGTCACTTGTAAACGCGGCCTCTTCTCGCTCGGATTCCAGAGAGGATATGCTGAAGTATATCGATGTTATCCGAACCGAGTACTCATTGCTCGGGTTTGGCCAGGCGGGCACAATGTCCGATGAAGAAACACGGCGGATGATGGAAATCCTTCGTAAAATGAAGCAATGATTCCGGGTTGATCCGGTTGATAAAAAAGGAGATTTGAACTATGGGAATGCAACATAAGGACAGTGAAACAACGGTGCAGGAAGCACTGCGTGAAGCAATTGCGGGCACGGAGGATATCGAGGATATCGACACGATCGTTGTTAAGAAAGACAAAAAAATGCAGATTCGCGATCTGATCGAAATGGGCCGTGCGAAGGGCAAGCTCACAACGCAAGAGATCATGGACGCGATGGAGGATTTTGATTTTGATCCCGATCAGGTGGACAAGCTGTACGAAACACTGGAATCCAACAATATTGAGATTATCGATGATCTGCAGGTTTCGCTGACCGATATCGATCTGACGACGGTTGCGCCCGAAACCGCCGCAACCGGAACGGATTCGTCGGATGTGATGGCGATCGATGATCCTGTCAAGGTGTATCTGAAGGACATCGGACGTGTGCCGCTTCTGTCTTCAGAGGAGGAGATCGAGCTTGCTAT
>JAFQMR010000025.1 GCA_017396175.1 Clostridia bacterium | reverse complement strand
GGCGGCACGGAGGATGAACGTATGGAGAACGTTTCCCGGGAGGCGCAGCTTATAAACGAGCAGCCCTATGCGCTGTCTTTCTTCCCGCCGGAGAACGATGGCAAGGTGACCTGCGGCATGACGCTGGAAGGGGAGGGCGTGCAGCTGACAGCATTCAGGCCCGCAGCCGACGGCAACGGATACATTGCCAGACTGTTCGAATCCTCCGGCAATAACCGCATGGCCGTGCTGAATGTGCCTCTCTGCAATGCAGCGGCATTTGTTTCGCTGAAGCCCTACGAGGCAGTCACATTGCGCATAGATAGCAACGGACGCTGCTCAGCGGCTGACATACTCGCATAAATCAAAAGGCCCATCGCAACGATGGGCCTTTTGATTATAAAAAATGACTGCCCGTCAAAAGACAGGCAGTCAAAACTGTTTTTAATTACTTCTGAGCTTCCTCAACAGCAACTGCAACAGCAACGGTAGCGCCGACCATGGGGTTGTTGCCCATGCCGATCAGGCCCATCATCTCAACGTGGGCGGGAACGGAAGAAGAGCCAGCGAACTGAGCGTCGGAGTGCATGCGGCCCAGGGTGTCGGTCATGCCGTAGGAGGCGGGGCCGGCAGCCATGTTGTCGGGATGCAGGGTACGGCCAGTGCCGCCACCGGACGCAACGGCGAAGTACTTCTTGCCGGCGTCGGTCATTTCCTGCTTCGAGGTGCCTGCAGTGGGACGCTGGAAGCGGGTGGGGTTGGTGGAGTTACCGGTGATGGACACTTCCACCTTCTCGTGCTGCATGATCGCCACGCCCTCGAGGACGTCGTTCGCACCGTAGCACTTGACCTTCGCGCGCTCGCCGTCGGAGAACGCCTTCTCCTCGACGACCTTCAGCGTATCGGTCGCGAAATCATACTCGGTCTCCACGAAGGTGAAGCCGTTGATGCGGCTGATGATATACGCCGCGTCTTTGCCCAGACCGTTGAGGATGACGCGCAGGGGGTTCTTACGAACCTTGTTCGCGGTGCGCGCAATACCGATCGCACCCTCAGCCGCCGCAAAGGACTCGTGGCCCGCGAGGAACGCGAAGCACTCGGTCTCCTCGGAGAGGAGCATCTTGCCGAGGTTGCCGTGGCCGAGACCGACCTTGCGCTGCTCGGCAACCGAGCCGGGCACGGTAAACGCCTGGAGGCCCTCGCCGATCACAGCGGCCGCTTCCGCCGCGTCGGTGACACCGCGCTTCAGCGCGAGCGCCACACCGAGGGTGTACGCCCAGACAGCGTTTTCAAACGCGATGGGCTGCACGCCCTTGACGATCGCGTCGACGTCGATGCCCTTGGAGAGGCAGAGGTCACGCGCGTCTTCCATCGAACCGAGACCGTTCTCCGCGAGGAAGGCTTCGATCTTGGCCATACGACGTTCTTTTCCTTCGAATTTCACATTGTTTGCCATGTCGTTTCCTCCTCTCATTCTTCACGCGGATCGATATACTTCGCCGCGTTGTCGAAACGGCCGTACTGGCCGATGTTCTTTTGGTACGCCTCGTTGGGCTCCATGCCGTGGCGGATGTCCTCGAGCATCTTGCCCAGGCGGACAAACTGATAGCCGGTGACTTCGTCGTTCTCGTCGAGAGCCAGCTTCAGGACATAGCCTTCCGCCATCTCGAGGTAACGCACGCCCTTCGCCTTGGTGGAGAACATGGTGCCGACCTGCGAACGCAGGCCCTTACCGAGGTCCTCAAGGCCCGCGCCGACGGACAGACCGTCCTCGGAGAACGCCGACTGGGTGCGGCCGTAGACAAGCTGGAGGAAGATCTCGCGCATCGCAACGTTGATCGCGTCGCACACGAGGTCGGTATTGAGGCACTCAAGCAGCGTCTTACCGGGAAGGATCTCCGCCGCCATAGCCGCCGAGTGAGTCATACCCGAGCAACCGATGGTTTCGACCAGCGCTTCTTCGACGATGCCTTCTTTGATGTTCAGGGTGATCTTGCAGGTGCCCTGTTGGGGAGCGCACCAGCCCACACCGTGAGACAGGCCGGAAATGTCAGCAATCTGATAGGGTTTCACCCATTTGCCCTCTTCGGGGATGGGTGCGGGACCGTGATGCGGGCCCTTGCGGACAACGCACATCTGTTCCACTTCATGAGAATAGTTCATAGTGGGGACTCCTTTCACGTTAAAAATCCAAGCCGCGGCTCACAAAGGAGCCGTATCAGGCTTATTATACTTGGTTTTGCGCGGTTTCGCAAGAGGTTTTTCTCAAGATTTCACGCAGAATGTGAAAAATCTGTCAACCGCGGTTTATGCCTTCCACAGAGGCGCGGGATACTTGCCGCTTTCGCTCATGCTCGCCAGCGCCCCGATGACGGTCTGATGATCCTCTTTATAGGTCATACCGTACCACTTGTCGGGAGTGGTCATCACGGTGGTATCCGCGATGCCCGCCTTCATCAGGCTGTCCACGGCAAACGGGAGGAAGAATTCCGCCTTGACGGGGTTGGCCGCCGCGTCGGTCTTGAGGCCTTCGAGAAAATCGACAAACAGCTGCTTGAACTGCGACAGCGCGCCTGCAGGGAAGCCCCAGCAGTTCATCGACACGGTGGTCGTTTCGGGGAGCGTCTCCCAGTTGTCGCCGTCCTCGGTGAACGCGGGCACGCCGTCCTTCCACTCGATGCGGGTGCGCTCCACAATGGAGGTGAGCAGGTGGTTCTCGTCCGATTCACACACACCGCGGGACACCGAACCGTTCTCGGTCATGGTGTTGCACAGCTCATAGCCGACCATCGCGACATGGAGCTTGCCGTCGTCCGCCTGCGGCTTACGGAAGAAATCGGCGAGCAATCGGAAGCATTCGCTGCCGTAATAGTCGTCCGCGTTGATGACCGCAAACGGCGTATCCACCACGCCCTCACAGCACAGCACCGCGTGACCGGTACCCCACGGCTTTTCGCGGCCCTCGGGGATCGTGTATCCATCGGGAAGACGGTCAAGCTCCTGGAATACGTACTCGACGGGGATCTGTCCCTCTACGGCACGGCCGATCGTCGCCTTGAATTCCTCTTCGATCGCCTTTTTAATGATAAAGACGACCTTGCCGAAGCCCGCTTTCCGCGCATCGTAGATCGCATACTCGATCAGCTTTTCGCCGTGCGGTCCTACGGGGGTGACCTGCTTGAGGCCGCCGAAGCGACTGCCCATACCGGCCGCCATAATGACCAGGGTAGGTTTTACTGCACTCATAACACTCTTCCTTTCCTTCTGAACACAAGCGTTGACGAAAGCCGGACGCGCAACGTCGTTTTTTTGCAAAAAACAGTTGCACGACACGGAATTTCGCGTATAATAAAAGTATACAGCAAAAGTGTTAACTTTGCAATCTTTATTATACACGGAGGGCAGAAAAATGGCAATACTTATTACCGGCGGATGCGGCTACATCGGCTCGCACACGTGCCTTGAGCTTCTCAGCGCAGGCTATGACATTGTGGTGGTGGACAACTACTACAACAGCAAGCCCGAAGCGCTCAAGCGCGTGAAGGAGCTGTCGGGCAAGGAGTTTCCCTTCTATGAGTGCGACATCCGCGACGAAGAGGGCATGAACGCCGTCTTCGCAAAGCACAAGATCGACGCCGTGATCCATTTTGCGGGGCTCAAGGCCGTCGGCGAATCGGTCGAAAAGCCGATGATGTACTACGACAACAACGTCAACGGTACCTTGGTGCTGTGGCGTGCGATGAAGAACAACGGCTGCAGCCGCATCATCTTCAGCTCGTCGGCCACCGTCTACGGCTCGGAGAACGCTTCCCCGTTGAAGGAAGACCTGCCGACGGGTGCCGTCACCAACCCCTACGGCCGCACCAAATATGTCATCGAGGAGATCCTCAAGGACATCTGCGTAGCCGATAAGGACGCTTCGGCTGTCCTTCTGCGGTATTTCAATCCCGTCGGCGCACACGCGAGCGGTCGCATCGGCGAGGATCCGAACGGGATCCCCAACAACCTGATGCCCTTCCTGCTTCAGGTGGCGATCGGCAAGCGCGAGAAGCTGTCGGTGTTCGGCAACGATTACGACACCCACGACGGCACGGGCGTGCGCGATTACATTCACGTCGTCGACCTCGCGAAGGGCCACGTCAAGGCGGTGGAATACGCCCTGTCTCACACGGGTGCCACCCCCATCAACCTCGGCACGGGCACCGGCTACAGCGTGCTGGATATGGTGACCTCGTTTGAGCGCATCACGGGCGTCCCCGTCCCCCACGTCATTGCCCCCCGCCGTCCGGGCGACATTGCTACTTGCTACTCCGATCCGTCGAAGGCGAAGGAGCTCCTCGGCTGGGAAGCGGAAAAGACGCTTGAGGATATGTGCCTCGACTCGTGGCGCTGGCAGTCGCAAAACCCGAAAGGGTATGACGAATAACTCCGTACATACAGAAAGGAAGTCTTTGTTATGGATCTGCTCAAAACCATCTGGCCGACCGCCTTTATGGTCAAAACCAAGGATGTCGCCTCGCTCGTCATCCAGCTGGTGATCCTGATCGTGGTGTGCGCCGTCATCGGCATTCTGATCGGTGTGCTGGCGGGGATCCCCGTTGTCAACATCCTTGTCGGCATTGTCGGCTCGCTTCTTGAGCTGTACGGCTTTGTCGGCATCGTGCTATGCATTGCCAATTTCCTCGGTGTGTTTCATAAATAAACAACGCCCGACAAAAAACGGACGGTCGAATGGACCGGGTTCCCTAAACAGTTCCCTTTAATAAAAACGGAATTTGGCACACAAATTCCCTGCTTGTAACAGTATAAGACAAAAAACTACCCGAAGAAGAGAAAACAAAACTCTTTTTCGGGTAGTTAATTTTTTAGTGATATTCTTTGCTACGCAAAGAGTGATATGATTGCCGAACGGCAATCGTGATATTAAAACCTACGGTTTTAGTGATATTTTATTCGCCCAAACTGCCGAAGGCAATATCACTTGAACGAAGTTCAAATATCACTGCAAAGCAATATCACTCGCCGTAAGGCGAATAAAACTGCCCAAGTGTCCTTACGAACACTTGGGCAAAGACCGTCCGTTTTTGCGTTTGCTACGGGTGTCAGAGGACCTCATACAAGGTCGAAGCGTCGTTCTTCTGCACCGTCTCGACAACCGCCGTGACGCGCACCTTCACCTCGCGCCGGCCGAGCGTCAGGGCGATCACGTCGCCCACCTTCACATCGTAGGATGCACGGGCAACCTTATCGTTTACGGTGACGCGGCCTGCGTCGCACGCCTCGTTTGCCACGGTGCGCCGTTTGATCAGACGGGACACCTTCAGATACTTATCCAGCCGCACAGCGACCGCCTCCTTTTTTGAAAGATAATGAGCCGCCCCTGTCGGGACGGCTCATCCATATGTGCGGGAAAACTTACTTCGCGACAGCGTCCTTCAGAGCCTGGCCGGCCTTGAACGCGGGCTGCTTGGAAGCGGGGATCTCGATGGTCTCCTTGGTGCGGGGGTTCAGACCGGTGCGCGCGCTGCGCTCACGAACGTCGAACGTACCGAAGCCGACGAGCTGCACCTTGTCGCCCTTCGCGAGAGCCTCGGTGATCGCCTCGACAACCGCCGAGATCGCCTTGTCGGCGTCCTTCTTGGTCAGACCGGCCTTGGAAGCCACAACTTCAATCAATTCTGCCTTTTTCATAATGGGATAACCTCCTGAAAAGATATTTTTTGTCTTTGCTAAGTTTATATCTACGCTGTTACGCGTTGGATATCATTCCTCGGTTTTCGCCTTGTCCCACAGTGCATCCAGCTCTTCAAGCGAGGCACCGTTCATATCAAGGCCCTGTTCTTTTGCCAGCTCCTCCACACGGGTGAAGCGGCGGATAAATTTTTCGGTCGCGGCATTCAGCGACAGCTCCGCCTCCGTATGCAGAAAGCGGGATACGTTGACCGCCGAAAACAGCAGATCGCCGAACTCCTCGTCGATCGCGGCCTGATCGCCGCTTTGCATCGCCTCTTTCAGCTCGGCGGTTTCGCTTTCGAGAGCCGCCATCGCTCCGTCCACCGACGGCCAGTCGAAGCCGACGCGACGGGCGCGATCCTGCACCTTTGCGGCACGCATCAGCGCGGGAAGCGTTTTCGGAAGATGACGAAGCAGGGTGCTTTGCGCATCGGTGCCCTTGGTCTGCCGTTTGATGGCGTCCCAATTTTTGAGCACCTCGCCGGCGGTGTCCGCCTTCACGTCACCGAACACGTGCGGATGGCGCACGATCAGCTTTTTGCAGATGCCGTCCACCACGTCATCAAAGGTGAAGCGGCCGTCCTCCGTCGCCATTTCCGCGTGAAACACCACCTGAAGCAGCACGTCGCCGAGCTCCTCGCAGAGCCCCGCATCGTCGCCGTTGTCGATCGCTTCGATCGCCTCGTGCGTTTCCTCGATCAGGCTCGAGCGGATGGATTCGTGCGTCTGCTCCCGATCCCAGGGGCAACCCTGCGGCGAGCGAAGCGCCTTCATAATTTCAAGAAGGTCTTCGGTGCGGTAGCGCGCTTTTTGTTCAAACTCGACAGCCATCGTTTTCGCCTCATCGCTTTCCCTGAAATCCGCGGCGGCTATATGCGCCGCAATCTAGTGTACCTTATTTTCGGGCGGATTGCAAGTAGCTTTCCCTATTTTTTGTGACTTTTTTCGGGATTTTCTCCCAAATCACAAGGTTTTTCCGCATTTTTTGCAAAAGGCGGCATCTCCCTCGTTCACGGCGTCGCAAGCGCCGCAACGCACCGCGCCGTTCATATCGTACCAACGGTCGTACTGCTTTTCCAGCTCCTTTTGCAGCTCGCGCACCGTCTCGAACGCCTCCGCCTTGAGCGCGGTGATATCCTCACCCGAGGACGCGGCATCAAACTCCAGCCGTCCGATGCCCTCAAACACCGCCGCGAGTTGTTTTTGAATCGAGGAGATCTCCATCTTGATTTTCGTTTTGCCGACCAGCTCCGTCGTTTTCCGTTCCGCGCCTGCGGCTACATCGCGCGCCTTGTTCAAGATATCTTCCATCGTCATAACGCCACCGTCCTTTCCCTGTCGTTATCTTTATTATACGCCGTTCAGGCGGTATATGCAAGCATTTTACAGAAATTCGCGCAGAAGGCTCCCCGACGGCACCGCCGAAAGCGGCAACGGCTCAAACCGCCCGTAGGCCTCGTACAGCTGACGCGCCCGCGCTTCGTACTCCGTGCCGAACAGCGACGGCAACCGCGCACGCATCGGTGCGGCCATCACCGACGGCTCATAGCCGATCGTCGTATCCACCGTATAGTCCGCCGACGCGGCATACGGCAGGATATAGGTCGTCAGCCCGCGGATCACATCATCCCACATCGTCATCGTCTGATAAAAGGAGGTCGCGCGGGTGCGCTCATCCCGTAACAGGCGTCGCGTCAGGCGCAGGTCACGCCGTCCGAGAAGCGCCCGCCCGTCCTCCGTAAAGCGGCTCATCGTGTTGATATACACCTTGATCGGCGCGATCCCTTCCTGCTCCAGTCCCGCCGTCACCGACGGTGCAAACGCGTGAACGCCTTCGAGGATCACGACCGTATCCCCGAAAACGGTCAGCGGCACCGTTTCTTCACACGGCGCGTGTGCCGCGAAATCGTAACGCGGAAGAAGGGTGTGCCCTGTCTGCACCAGTTCGCGGGCACACGCATGCAGCCGCGGTACGTCGATCGCTTCGGGCGCTTCAAAATCGGGGGTGCCGTCGTCCTGCAACGGGATCTCCTCCGAAGGGCGGTAAAAATCATCGAGCGAGATCATAACGGCGTTCACCGCCCGCCGCCCGAGCGCCTCACAAAGGAGTCGCGTTGTGGTGGTCTTTCCCGCCGAGGACGGCCCGCACAGCATCACAAACCGCAACCCTTCAAGCGTATCGGCCAGTGCCTGTGCCACCGTCTCCGTCTGAGCGCGGTACTGCCGCTCCATCCGTTCCACAAGCGCGGCGGCATCCCCGCGCACGGCGGCATTCAGCCACGCCACCTCACAGCGTTGATCCACGCCCCGTATACGGCTCATAAAAGCTCACCACCTGTTGCTTACGCTCCAGCATTTCCGCGAAGCGGTCGTTGTATTCATACGGGAATTTAAAATTGAATACGCGCTCCAGATGCTCGCTGTCGGGGCATTTGAGCTTGGTCACCGCCCCCGCTCCGCATCCGAGCACCGTATGCGTTTCGTCCATCATAAACACGTTATACAGGCCGTCGTGTCCGTCCTTCGACCAGCCGGTATTTTCCTGATTGCCGACACAACGGCTCTGGCGGTATAGGTAATACGGATGGTACCCGCTGTCGCTGAGCCGTGCGGCGGCATAGCTCACCATATGCGGCGTATCCCCGCCCGCATCGTAGTCCTCGCGTCCCTGGATCACCAGGTGCGACGCCCGCTTCATCGACAGCGTATGCACCGTCACGCTTTCGGGTGACAGCTCCAAAATACCGTCCACCGTCCGCTCAAAGCCCTCGCGGTCATCGCCGGGAAGGCCCGCGATCAGATCGGTGTTGATATGGTCAAAGCCGAGACGGCGTGCCAGCGAAAACGCCTCGTAAAACTGCGCCGTCGTATGGCGGCGGCCGATCGTTTCCAGTACATCATCGCGCAAGGTCTGCGGGTTGATGCTGAGTCTGGTCGCACCGCCCGCCGCAACGGCGCGGAGCTTGTCCTCCGTCACCGTGTCGGGGCGCCCCGCCTCCACCGTGTATTCCCGCACGGCGGACAGATCGAACGCCTTCGCCGTCGCCGCCATCACCGCTTCCAGCTGAGACGCGGACAGCGTGGTCGGCGTGCCGCCGCCGATGTACACGCTTTCCGTTTTCAGCCCGAGCGAGCGGACGATCGCGCCCGTTGCCGCGATCTCCTCGCAGAGCAGCTCGGTATACCGCGGGATCAGATGCTGTGACCGCTCGGTGGTCTGCGACACAAACGAGCAGTACGCGCACCGTGTCGGGCAGAACGGCACCGACAGATAGAGACTGCAGGACATCGGTGTCGACAGGCTGAGAACGGCATCCTCCGCGTGAAGCGTGCGGCGGGCAAGCGCGGTTTTTTCCGCACTGCACCGCAGTGTCTCACGGAAATACCGCGCCGCTTCCTCCTCGCCGACCGCCTGCGTCAGACGGCGGAACAGCTTGACGGGACGCACGCCCGTCAGCAAGCCCCACGGCTGCGCCGTCTCAAACAGCTCACAAAACAGCGTATACAGCAGTCCCGACACCGCGAATTCCGCAGGCTTGCCCCACAGCGACAGCAAGGGATCCTTCTCCGTCACCGCCGTACACAGGGTACGGTCAAAGGCGCCGAGGCGCACCCGCGCCGTCGCCGTGCCGCCGTCAATGCCCGCCGACGCCGTGAGTCCCTCCGTTGCCCCCTCGGGGCTGTCGGTCAGCGTGATCGGCTCGTGCGGCAAAAACAGCCGACAAATATTTTCAGGTTCATAGCGGGATACCCCGCCGAACAAATGCAGTTGCATACTCGTTCCTCTTACACATACGGATTATATTGTTGTTCATGTCCGATCGAGGTCGGCTCGCCGTGCCCCGGATAGACGGTCGTCGACGCGGGAAGCGCCAGCAGGCGTTCGAGAGAACGGCGCATCGCCTCACCGCTTCCGCCCGGAAAATCCAGCCGTCCGATGCTCTCGCAAAACAGCGTATCCCCCGAAAACAGCACATCTCCCGTCCGATAGCATACGCCTCCGACCGTGTGCCCCGGGGTGTGGAGCACCTCAAACGACAGCCCGCCGACCGTGACGGTATCGCCGTCCCGAAGCGGGCGGATATCCCCCGTCACTGTCAGTGCCGCACCGAAGAAGCCCGACAGGTTGCGCGTCGGATCGGTCAGCGCCGCTTCCTCCTCCCGATGGAGATACAGCGGCGCACCCGTCGCCGAAGCGACCGCCTCGGCCGCACCGATGTGATCAAAATGCGCGTGCGTGAGCAGGATCGCCTTGACACATACCCCTTCTGCCGCTACGGCGGCCAGCAAGCGGTTTGCCTCGTCTCCGGGATCGATCAACACCGCTTCACGAGGATCGTCATACACCAGATAGGCGTTGACACGCAGCTCTCCCACTTGAAATGTACGGATCGTCACCGCTGTTCCCTCCCGTAAAAAGTTCAAAAGGCAGGCGGCGTTTTCGGCCGCTCTGCCTTTTTCGGATCATCGTCTCGGGGCGTGACGCTCCGCGCTGTCAAGGAGCAATGTCACAGGGCCGTCCGCGACCATATCGATCGCCATATCCGCCCCGAACACCCCCGCCTCCACGCGGCGCACACCCAGCGCCTTCAATTGCTCCAGAAACCGCTCATACAGCCTCTTCGCCTGTGCAGGCGTGCCCGCTCCCGTAAAGTCGGGGCGACGTCCGCGACGGCAGTCGCCGTACAGCGTAAAATTCGACACGACGAGCAGCTCGCCGTCTATATCGGCCAGCGACCGATTCATCCGCCCGTCGTCGTCCTCAAACACGCGCAGCTCCACCGCTTTTTTCGCGAGCCACGCGCCGTCCTCCTCCGTATCCTGCGGACCGACACCGAGAAGCAGCATCGCGCCCCTGCCGACCGTTCCCGTCAGGGCACCGTCCGCCGTCACGGCGGCACGCGATACGCGCTGATACACCATTCTCATCGTGTTCAGCCTTCCTGCTTGTAATGCTCGTTGATCGCCTCCAGCACAGGCACCAACACCATCGTATCGTCGGTGAGGATGCTGACGATCATATCCTTATAATGCACATCGGCACGCGTCACCGTGTCCTGATCCGCATCGAATTCCACGCGCAGCTCCAGCTCACCACCGAAGCTGTCCGCCACCGGGAATACCGCCGACGTACCGCTTTGCAGCGAGTGGGTATACAGCGCCAGCTTCGACCAGCGGATCGTCGAGCCGTTGTTCGCCATCAGATCGTTGAAGGTCATCTGCCCGTACGGCACCGCCACCGTCGGACGGCCCGCCAGGCCGCCGTCGTCGATCGGGTTGACGGTCACCGTCGCGCTCGGACGGTTCCCCGAGCAGGCGCAAAGTCCCACCAGCAACACGCTGAGCACACACAGCAGACCGATACACAGTTGCACAGATCGTTTCATAGCACTATCCCTCCGTGAAAGTTCCTTATCCTTCGTTCATCGCGATCATCACGGACCGCAAAGCGACCGTGTTGTCGTCCGACAGCACGTCTGCCGACGTCGCCCCGTAGCTGAGCACCGCCTCCGTCACCTTGTCAGCCGCCGCATCAAAGGCCACCGTAAGGGTGCATTCCTGACCGCTGCTGTTCATCACCGTAAAGGTCGCGTGCGTGTCGTCCGTCACCGTATGCACATAGGGCTGAAGCTCACTCCACGCCGTGTCGGCATCCACCACCGTCATCAACAGCTCCAGCGAGAGCTGATCCTTCGGCACCGCCACCGTCACACGGGTTTCCGTGGGAGTCGTGGTGGACGTGCCCGTTTCCACCGTCGCCGACGGCTTAAAGCACGCCGTCAACGTCAGTACACACGCGGCGCACAGCGCCGCCGTCATAGCCAGTCGTTTCATATCGTTTTCTCTCCTTTTTATCGGTTACTGCCTGTACGTGTCACGCTGATCACGCCGCTGACCTTCGACAGGCGGGCGATGACCATCTCGAGGTGCTCGGTGCTGTTGACACCGACCGTGATCGTCATATCGCCGTGATCGTCCTTCGGCTCACGCGCGGCGATGGCGTAAATGGTCACGTGCATCTGCGCCAGCTGGGTTGTCACGTCCGCGATCAGGCGGTCGCGGTCGCGGAATTCCAGATGGAGGCTGACCTTGAAGCTGCCCGTCTGGCTCTGCTCCCATGAGGCGGACACCCATCGCTCAGGCTGATCGCACGCCTCCATATTCCGCGGCACGTTCGGACAATCCCGCTTGTGCACCGACACGCCGAAGCCGCGGGTGATAAAGCCGATGATATCGTCACCCGGCACGGGATCACAGCATCGCGCAAACTTGACAAGACAGTTGTCCATATGCTCGATCACCACACCGCCCGAATGGGATTTGTGGTGAACCACGGTCTGTTGGTTCGTAAGCTTCTGGACCGCCGCCTCCTCGCGTGCGGCACGCAGATGCTCTTCTTTGATGCGGGGGATCAGGCGAGACAGCAGGATGCCGCCGTAGCCGATCGCCGCAAAGAAATCCTCCTCGGTGGTGCAATGCTGTCGGCGCATCTCCGCATCGAGCAGCTTGCGATATTGCTCGCTGTTGAGGCGGATATAGTTGCGCGCCAGCTCCGCCTCAAAGGCGTTGCGTCCCTCTTCGATATTTTCCTCGCGCCGTTCCTTTTTGAACCACGCGCGGATCTTACTGCGGGCCTCGCCCGTCTTGACGATCTTGATCCAGTCACGGCTCGGGCCGTGTCCCTCTCCGGAGCCCGTTATGACCTCGACGATCTGTCCCGTATCCACCTTGGTATCCAGCGGTACCAGGCGGTTATCGATCTTTGCGCCGGTCATACGGTTACCGACCGCCGAGTGGATCGCATACGCAAAGTCGATCACGGTGCTTCCCGACGGCAACGAGATCACATCGCCCTTCGGCGTAAACACGAACACGTCGTCATCGGTCAGATCGGTACGGATCGTCTGCACGATCTCCGCCGAGTCATCCGCGTCCTGCTGGGATTCGATAAACTCCCGCACCCACGCCACGCGTTGCTCGAGGCGATCCTTGCCGCGGATGCCGAGCTTGTATTTCCAGTGCGCGGCGATACCGTATTCCGCGGTGTAATGCATCTCCCAGGTGCGGATCTGCACCTCAAAGGGGATCTTCTCCTTACCGAGCACCGTCGTATGAAGCGACTGGTACATATTCGCCTTCGGAGTGGAGATGTAATCCTTGAAGCGGTTCGGAAGCGGGCGGAACATCTCGTGCACGTGACCGAGCACGTTATAGCAATCGGTATCGGTGTCCACGATCACGCGCACCGCATACACATCATAAATTTCGTCAAAGCTCTTTTGCTGAACGTACATCTTGCGGTAGATGCCGGGAATGCTCTTGACGCGGCCCGCAACGTAATGGCGGATGCCGTGCGCCGTCAGACGCTCCCGCAATCGCTCCTGCACGCTTTCGAGCAGATCCGACCGCGCCAGGCGGCGTTTTTCGAGCGCCTGCTCGATTTCCTCGTACGCGACGGGATCGAGGATGCGCAGGCTCAGATCCTCCAGCTCCTCCTTCACGCTCCGCATACCGAAGCGATGCGCCAGCGGCGCGTAGATATCCATCGTCTCCTTCGCCTTGTCGCGTTGCTTTTGCGGCTTCCAGCCGTGGCTGGTCCGCATATTGTGGAGGCGGTCGGCGAGCTTGATGATGATGACGCGGACATCCTTGCCCATCGCCATAAACATCTTGCGGACGTTTTCCGCCTGTTGTTCTTCCTTCGAGAAGAAATCGATCTTCGTGATCTTCGTCACGCCGTCGACGAGCAGGGCAACATCCTTGCCGAATTCACTCGCCACCTCGGCTTCGGACATCGCGGTGTCCTCCACCACATCGTGAAGCAGGCCCGCCATGATCGTCTCGGTGTCCATACCGAGCTCCACAAGGATGATCGCCACGTTGAGCGGATGGCAGATATACTCCTCACCCGACTGGCGGTATTGCCCCTTGTGTCCGTCACACGCCACCTGCACCGCGCGGTCGATGCGGTCCATATCGTACGTTTTATCGCTTTGTTCGAGCTTGCTTCGCAACAGCTGTATCAATTCGGTCGCTTGTTCCATACCGACCGCACCTCCTTGATTCATACTTGCCGTATATCAGTGCAACACCTTCATCAGCGGTGTTTTCATCAGATCCTGCTTGCCGTTCACGGGACACAGCGTCAGCGCCGTGCTGTCGCCGCGATCGCACACCGTCACCAGCTGTGCCTGTCGCAACACCTCGACGGCGGGACGGAGCTTATCGGCGGGGATGTCCGCCTTTGTGAGGTGGTATAACCGCTCCCACGCGCCGTCAAAGCCGTCCTGCGCCTTGAGCAGGCGGTACAGCACCGCCATATGCTCACGCACGGGGCACAGCCGCTCACGTTCCGCCGCGCTCAGCTCTTCTCCGCAGATCAGGCGGTCGTACAACTGCTTGGCGGCGATCAGCTCCTCCTGAACCGTGTCCGCAAACCGCAGATCCTTGATGATCACCGAAACGGATACCGTGCCGCGGAATTCGTTGCGGTCCAGCGTGACCGCCAGATGCACCGTATCCCCGACGCTGAGTCCCAGCATCGCGGGGGTTGCACCGAAGCGCATCGCCGTAATGCTCACGCCGTCGCGCGACAGGGTAAGGCGGGTGTGCTTCACGGCCACCGCCGTCACACTTTCCACCCGCATATTAAACAATCCGAACTGCGGGGCGGGATTCCCCGCGCCGCAGGGCTCCAGTTGCTCGATGGCGTCCAGCTTGCCGACATCGATCTGCGCGGGAACAAGCCGAAAATCCATCTCCAGTGTCGGCACGGGCATGTCGGGATACTGCGTTGCCGCGTAATCGTTGATGCGGCGGCGGAATTCGTCCACCCGCGACGCATCCATCCCGAGTCCCGCCGCCAGCTGATGCCCGCCGTAGTTGAGGAGCATATCCTCACACGAGGCGATGGCATCAAACAGCGAGAAGCCGGGGACGCTTCGTCCCGAGCCCTTCGCATAGCCGTCGCTCACCGACAGCAGAATGCAGGGCTTGCCGTACCGTTCCAGCACGCGGGCGGCGATGATGCCCACCACGCCCGAATACCAATCCTGTCCCGACAGCACGATCACGCGCTGTGCCATCACCTCGGGATGGGTATCCACATACGCCATCACCTCGGCTAAGATATCGCTTTCCTTTTTCTGGCGCTCCACGTTGAACGCCGCCAACGCCGCCGCCAGCTCGGCCGCTTCCTCGTCGGTTTCGCTGAGCAACAGCCGTACCGCCAGATCGGGATCTCCCATCCGTCCCGCCGCGTTGATGCGGGGTGCCAGCGTAAACACCGCCGAGCCCGCCGTCTGCCGACGGTCGGCGGCCCCCGCCTCACGCGCCAGTGCCGTCAGGCCCTTACGGCCTCCGCGGTTGATCATTTTGAGTCCCTCGGTCACAAGACGGCGATTTTCGCCCGTCAGCGGCATCACATCCGCCAGGGTACCGAGCGCCACCAGATCGGCGTACCGCTCCAGCGCCCATTCCTCGTCGCCTTCCATCGCGCACACCAGCTTGAACGCCACGCCGACGCCCGCGTACATTTTAAACGCACTTTCGCAATCCTCGCGATGGGGATCGAGCACCGCCGCCGCATCGGGCAACACGCCCTGCGGCTGATGGTGATCGGTCACCACGACGCGGAGCCCGCGACTGTTCGCGTAAGCGACCTCCTCGACCGCCGAAATGCCGTTGTCCACCGTCACAAGCAGTGTAGCGCCCGTTTCGACGATCTCGTCGATCGTTGTCGCGTGCAGGCCGTAGCCCTCGTCCTCACGACGCGGCACGCGGTACACGACGTTGGCTCCCTTTTCACGCAGGTAGGTCACCATCAGGGCGGTCGCCGTCACGCCGTCCGCATCGTAATCGCCGAACACGGCAATGGTCTCGCCGCGATCGATCGCCTCCTGAATGCATTCCGCCGCCGCATCCATATCCGCAAACGCAAACGGATCGGCAAACTCCTCCTCACCGTTCAGAAGCGCCTGCGCCTCCTCAGGGGCGGTGATGCCGCGCGCGCTGAGCAACAAGGCTAAAAAGCCGTCAATTTCCACGGCACTCGCCAGCTCCGCCGCTGCTTGTTTATCCAGCGGCGCAAACGTCCAGCGTCGAAAGCTCACAGCCGTCCCCTCCGTTTCTTTCAAAATTCAGGTAATAGTTATCCATAATATAATACTATAACATTTTTTTGCCGCACATTCAATAGGATTTTTTACGGTTTCCCTATTTTTTGCGGAGGACGGATACAAAAAAGACGGGGCTTCGATCACCCCGTCTTTTGCATCGAATACGATCCCTGCGTCTTACTGTTTTCCGAGATACGCCGCACCGATGATGCCCGCGTCGTTGCCGAGCGCCGCCGCGCACAGGCGTGTCTGGTGCTTGCTGTACTTGCTGTAGCGGTCACGCTCGATATGCGCCATCACGGGCTTCAGAAGCGTGTCGCCCTCGCGGCTGATGCCGCCGCCGATGCACAGCACCTCCGGCTGGAAGATGTTGACCATATTGGTCAGGCCCGAGGCAAGGTAGAAAATGTATTGATCCACGACCGCCTGTCCGATCGGGCAACCGTC
Organism: Clostridia bacterium; assembly: GCA_017396175.1. Lineage (GTDB taxonomy): Bacteria > Bacillota > Clostridia > Oscillospirales > Acutalibacteraceae > RGIG1959. Next base: position 21,096 of record JAFQMR010000025.1, on the reverse strand, counting down.
GCGCATCGCATCAAACGCGGTGCGGCCGCTGACGTGACCGTACTCCGCGGCGATCTGCGCCAGACGGCTGTCGGGATGCGCGTCGATGGCCGCCTTGGTCTGACGGATGAGCGCCGTCGCGGAGGCGTACGCCTCCCAGCAGCCCTCGCGGCCGCAACCGCATTGCTCACCGCCGCACACGATCACGATGTGACCGAGCTCCGCCGCCGCACAGTTGAAGCCGTCGTAAATTTTGCCGTCGATGATGATGCCGCCGCCGACGCCCGTGCCGAGCGTGATGCACAGCGCGTTGTTCGCGCCCTTGGCGGCACCCGCGACCGTCTCGCCCAGAGCGGCGGCGTTCGCGTCGTTTTCAATATAGACGGGCTTGCCGACACGCGCCTGCAGCTCCGCCTGCAGAGGAACCTCTTTGAAATCGAGGTTGCAGGAATACTCGACGATGCCCGTGTTGACGTTGCAGGTGCCGGGGCAACCGACGCCCACAAACTCGACATCCTCCATCGTCAGGCCCGCATTCGCCACCGCTTCCTTCGCGAGGCGTGCCATATCGTCCATAATGGCTTCGGCGGGACGGGGCAGGTTCGTCTTGCACTCCGCCTTTGCGAGAATCGCGTGCTCGTCGTTGACAACGCCTGCCACAATGTTCGTGCCGCCCAGATCAATACCGATGCGTACCATAAACTGAAAAACCCCTTTCGGTCTGTTTTGATGTTTGGTGATCCTTTTGTATTATACCCCACAAATGCGCTTTCGTAAAGCGGTTTAGCGATATCTCTTTACTTTTTGACGGTTTTTCCGCCGACGGCGGTTATTATGGGTGACAGTCATCACGATATACCCGATGAACAGCGCCACCAGCACCGCAAACAAAATCAGCACAAAGGGGTTGGTCAGCACGCCCCATACCGCCGACAGGATCGCGAGCACCTGACTGCGGGTGACGGTCTCCGCCACGCACAGCTCCACCGTGCCGATGACGTCATCGCCGTCGTATACCGTCGCCTTGCCGCAGATCTGTCCCGCTTCCAGAGGCGCCACCAGCTTGCCGCTTTCGCTGAGCAGGCTTTCGTCGATCGCCACCTCGTAGCGAAGGGCGCTGACCTTCGTCTCGGCACGGAGCATCCCTTCAAGATCCGACGCCGCCACCAGCGGTATCGAATCGGTATTCCACGCCAGCTCTACTCCGACACGGGTGATCGGCTGATAACGGCTCACGACCGTTTCATAAGACACGTTGTTGTATACCCAGCGGAACAACAGCGTCGTATCGACGAGAGCCAACCCCTCTTCCGCGACGGCAGGCGTCTCCCCCTCACCCTCGGCAGGCGTCTTCCCCTCGCCCTCGGCGGGTTCGGAAGCAGGCGCCGACTTACAGCCCATCACCACCGTCAGAAATTCAAAGCCGCCGTCCCGTGCCACCGATACGGCGGCACGGCCGTCCGTGCCCGAATTGCCCGTACGCCCGTACACAAGCGGCGCATAATAAAACTCAGAGCTTGGGCGAAGCATCAGGTTTGCCGTTGTCCAGGTATCCGCTTCGCCGACCACGGGCTTCGGCGTATATTCCGTCGTGCCGAGAATGTCGCACAGCTGCGGCATATGCAAGTTTGCATACCGCAGGATGCGATACATATCGCGAGCGGTCGTATACTGCTCCGCGTGATCCAGTCCGAACACGTTCCGAAAATGGGTGTCGGTGCATCCGATCTCGGCGGCGAGGGCATTCATACCCTCGACGAACTTGTCGTGCGAGCCCGCAAGCGCGACGCTGAGCGCACCGACCGCATCCGCCGCCGTGCACATCACGCCCATATAGAGCAGATCCTCCACACGCCACACGTCACCGTATTGCATCCCGGCGGTTTCGAGGTCCTGTCCCGCGATAAGGTCGTACAGCTCCTCCGTATAGGTGCCCGTCGCCACGGCGGGATCGATCTTCTGATCCTCCAGCGTCTTTAACGCATAGAGCCCCACCATCACGCGCACCATACCGCCGGGGGCCATGCGGGCGTCGGGGTTTTTCTCGTACATCACCATGTCCCGCGGCATATCCGAGCCGAGGAACACCACAAGCGCCGACTGTGCCGTCAACGCCGCTTCCTTGTCGGGCGGGAGCTCATACGCCGCGTAAACCGGTGTCGCAAACAGCGACAGCAGCAGCGACAGCACCACTATTCCGATCCCGATCCGCCGTTTCACGCGGTCGTCCCCCTTTCCGTTTGTCGAATGTACCGCTATTATAGCATAAAAAGAGCGCCGTGACCACTCCCTTTTCAATTTTTTTCGCGGAAAGTTTCGCCATCCGTGAAAAAAGGTGGATTTTTGTAAAAAAATGGTGTATACTGATAGCTGTATGGATTCTTGTGTACGCACATAAAGGAGGACGGCCTTATGGCACTCAACCGTTTAAAAGCGAACATCTGCGGTACTTCCTACACGCTCGTGTCGGAGGAATCGCTCAGCTATATGCGTGATCTGGTGGCACAGGTCGATGCCGAGATGGCGCAGATCATCACCGACGACCGCCGTATGAGCACCACGATGGCGGCCGTGCTGACCGCTGTCCAGAACGCCGACAAGGCGACAAAGGAATCCCGTGCCGCGGATGAACTGCGCCTGCAGCTCAAGCGGATGGTGGATGAATGCGAGCACCTGAAGGATCAGCTGGCGGACGCCCGCGCCGAAAGCGCGCGCCTGCAAAAGGAGCTTCTGCAGCTTCGCACCGCTCCGTCGGCGCCCCCTGCCGCGCCTCCTGCCGCACCGAAGCCTTCCTTTGCCCCCGGCGTGCGCGACGCGTTTTCCGATTTTGAAGAGATCCTGGACGAAGCGGAGGACTTCTGATGCTCGTCACTCCGACTCCGATCGAACTGCTCGCTCCCGTCGGCTCACCCGACGCGCTCATCGCCGCCGTGCGATGCGGCGCGGATGCGGTGTACCTCGGAGCGGGCCGTTTTCATGCCCGTCAGCACAGCACGCCGTTCGATGACACCGCCCTCGAAGACGCGGTGCGCTACTGCCATCAGCGCGGCGTACAGGTGCACCTGACGCTCAATACCCTCGTCCGCGAGGACGAATTCCGCGATGCCGTTCAAACGGCGGAGCGTGCCGCCGCCCTCGGCATCGACGCGCTCATCGTGCAGGATCGCGGACTGGCCGCCGCCGTTCATCGGGCGGCCCCGTCGCTGACGCTCCACGCCTCCACGCAGTTGACCTGCCACACGCCGGCGGGTGTCGATCTCCTGCGGGACGCGGGGTTCTCCCGCGTCGTGCTGGCGCGTGAAATGTCCGCTGACGAGATCGCCGCCTGCTGTCACCGCGGCTGTGAGATCGAAACCTTTGTCCACGGTGCGCTTTGCATGAGCGTCTCGGGACAATGCCTGCTGTCCGCCTTCCTCGGCGGCCGAAGCGGCAACCGCGGACACTGCGCTCAGCCGTGCCGCCTGCCGTTCCGCCTGCAGGAAAGCCGCGACTGCGAGGAACGCGCCTTAAGCCTGCGCGACCTGTCCCTGTTTGATCGTGTGCAGGAGCTGAAAACGCTCGGCGTGCGCTCGCTCAAAATCGAAGGGCGGATGAAGCGGCCCGAATACGTTGCCGCCGCCGTCAGCGTCTGCCGTGCGGCGATCGACGGAACGCCCGTTGACGAAACGCTCGTATCCGACCTGCAAAGCGTCTTTTCCCGCAGCGGCTTTACGGACGGCTACTATACCGCCCGCCGCACCGTCGATATGTTCGGCCACCGCACCAAGGAGGATGTCACCGCCGCCCCTGCGGCGCAAAAGCGCCTTGCCGCGCTTTACCGTCGGGAACGTGCCGCCGTGCCTCTTGCGATGACCTTGACCTTGCGCGAGGACGCCCCGCTGACGCTGACCGCCGCCGACCGCGACGGTCACGCGACTTCGGCCGCAGGAGAACGGCCGCGTCAAAGCGATAATCCCTTGTCCGATGAACGGCTGACGGCCGCTCTTCGGAAGCTCGGCGATACCCCGTTTTTTGCCGAGGACATCACCGTTGACCGCGATGTAACAGCGGATGTACCGCTGTCCGCTGTCAACGCCCTGCGCCGTGAGGTGACCGCTTCCCTTCTCGAGGCACGGGCCGCCTGTGCCCCCGTACCGTTTGCCTATACATCGCCCGCATCCGTCCCCGCGACAACACCCGCGATGCCCGCTCTTTGTCTGCGACTGTCCGATGCGGCAAAGGCCGATCCGACCGTGCTGTCCCGCTGTGCACTGACGGCGGTTCCCCTGTCGACCGCCCCTGCGCGATTGAAGGAGCTTGCCGCTTACGGGCGGATCGCCGTCGAGATCCCCCGCGGTATGTTCGGGCAGGAGGAGGCGATTCAAAACGCCCTTGTCACCGCCAAGGCAAGCGGTGCCTGTGCGGCCGTATGCCACACCGTCGGCGCTCTGCCGCTTGCCGCAAAGGCGGGCTTACCCGCCGTCGGCGGCTTCGGACTGCATACCTTCAACGCGGAAACGCTCGCCGTGCATCACGCCGACGGCCTGCAAGCGGCAACCCTGTCCCCCGAGCTGTCCGCCGCACAGATGCGGTTTGCGGCGCAAAGCCCGCTCCCCGTCGGTGCGATGCTGTACGGCCGTGTGCCGCTGATGCTTTTGCGCAACTGCCCCGCCAAGGCACGGATCGGTTGCCGCCACTGCGACAAAGGGAGTGTGCTGACCGACCGTATGGGCGCCCGCTTCCCGCTGCAATGCGAGGGCGGCTGTGCCGACCTGCTCAACAGCGTACCGCTGTACCTCGGCGACCGCGTCGACCGCCTGCCGCCGCTGGCTTTTTGGTGGCTGTATATGACCGACGAAAGCCCGACGCAAATTACCCGCCTTACCGAGGCGTTTGACCGTGCGCGGCACGGACAGCCTGTCCCCGCCGCCGACCTGCTTGCGGGTGGCTTTACCCGCGGACGCCTTGAAAAGGGCGTCGACTGATTTTTAAAAAAGGAGGCCCGATCCGCTATGAGCGAAACCCGACAACACATCGCCCGCAACATCACGCGCCTGCGGCTGGCGGCCGATATGACGCAAAAGGATCTGGCGGAGAAGCTCGATTATTCCGACAAAGCCGTATCCAAGTGGGAACGCGCCGAATCCACCCCCGATATCGATACCCTGACGCGCCTTGCCGACCTGTTCGGCGTGACGCTGGATTCGCTCGTACGCGATCCGAACGCCGACGCGGTGCCCGTAACGCTTGAGGTGCCGCCGATCGCACCGCCGATCCCGCCCGAGGAGGACGGTCTTGCGCAAAAGCACCGCGACATCAACCACGGCATCATTACCCTGATCAGTGTTCTGGCCGTGTGGTTTATCGCGGGCCTGATCTACGTGCTGTTTTTGAGCATTGCCCCCGCTCTGCCGCATTACTGGCTGGCGTTCGTGTACGCCGTACCCGTCTCCGCGTTGCTGTGGCTGATCTTCAACGCCGTATGGTTTGTGCCGCGCCGAGGCTTTTTGATCTCCTCGGTCCTGCTGTGGTCGATCCTCGCCACGATCTTCTTCCACCTGCTGTGTTACGGGGTGTGCCTGTGGCCACTGTGGCTGCTGGGCGTGCCGCTTCAGGCGGCGATCCTGCTGTGGTCGCACCTGCTGTTCCCGAAGCGCTGAAGCCGTCTCTACGGCCGTGAACCGCCGGATTCTACCAACGGTAGAGTTCGGCTTTTTTGTTTCCACCGCAAGTCGACGGGTTCTCCGTTCCTTTTCTTGCTAATTTCGAAAACCCGCCATATACTATATTACAATGCATCCGAAGGGAGGACGGCGTATGAAGAAGGATCCGCGCGTCATCTATTATTCCGATGAGCTGAACGACGAATTCTCCGACGCCGTCATCACCCCGAAAACGATCGACGGCTCGTGGGTGTACTGCCACGATTCGCTGTGGAAGCGGTTCACGCACATCTTCTGGTACCGCCTTGTCGCGACACCGCTTGCGTTTCTGTACGCCCGCCTGAAGTTTCGCCAAAAAACCGTCGGGCGGGAAAAGCTTAAGCCCTACCGCGACGGCGGGTACGTGCTGTACGGCAACCACACCCAGGATATCGGCGACGCCGTTCTGCCGCCGCTGATCGACTTTCCGCGCAACGTTTATCCGATCGTGCACCCGAACAACGTCTCGATGCCGTACCTCGGCCGCATCACCCCGTCACTCGGTGCGTTGCCGCTTCCCGATGACCGCGAGGCGTACCGCCGTTTTCTCAAGGCGGTGGAACGTCGCCTGCGGGAGGGCCACACCGTTATGATCTATCCCGAGGCGCACATCTGGCCGTATTACACAAAGATCCGTCCCTTTAAGGACACCTCGTTTTTTTACCCGATCAAGCTGGACGTGCCCGTCTTCTGCTTCACGAACACCTACCAGAAGCGGCGGTTTTCCGACAAGCCGAAGATCATCACCTATGTGGACGGGCCGTTTTTCCCCGACAAATCGCTCTCTCTCAAGGAGCAGAAGAAGGAGCTTCGCGACCGCGTCTTTGCGTGTATGACGAAGCGCGCGGAGGCGTCCGACGTCACCGTGATCGACTACCGACGGAAGGAGGACTGAACCGATGGTCAATATTCTCTATTGCGGCAACGACGGCGTGTTTGACGGGATGCTTACCTGCACGCTGTCCATTCTTAAGCGTACCGCCTCCAAAGAGCCGTTCACGTTTTATATCTTCACGATGGACGTGTCCCACCTGAACGACCAGTACCGCCCCGTCACCGACCGTCAGGTCGCCTTTTTCGAGCAGGTGATCAAGGACTATCACCCGCAAAACCGCGCCGTGAAGGTGGACGTGACCGCCCTGTACAAGCAGGAGCTGGCCGCCTGCCCGAACGAGACGGCGTACTGCTCGCCCTATACGCTGATCCGCCTGCTGGCCGATATGGTGGAGGGCATCCCCGACAAGCTGCTGTACCTCGACGTCGACCTGCTGTTCAACCGCGACATTCACCTGCTGTGGGACATCGACGTGTCGGAGGTCGAATACGCCGCCGCCCGTGACCATTACGGCAAATACCTCGTAAGACCGAGCTACATCAACGCGGGGGTACTGCTGTTTCATATGGCGCGTTGCCGCGAAACGGGACTGTTTCAAAAAGCGCGGGAGCAGCTTCGCGCCAAAAAGCTGCTGTTCGCCGATCAGAGTGCGCTCATCCGCTCCACCACGGCAAAAAAACTGCTTCCCCAGCGCTTCAACGACCAGAAATTCCTCCACAAGCACACCGTGGTGCGCCACTTCTCCAAGCGGCTGTTCTGGTGGCCCTATCCCCACACCGACAACATCAAGCAATGGCACGTCAGCCGCGTTCACAAGGTGTTCCGCTACTACGTGTTTGACGATATTTTGTATGAATACCTATACCTCAGGGAACGCTTTTCACGAGAGGAGGCTTCACGCGTATGACCGATCCGACCGTTCATATTTTTTACGCCTGCGACGATGCCTTTATCAAATACACCGTCGTGTCGCTCAGCTCTATGATCCGTTCCGCCGATCCGAACGGGCGCTACCACGTGCACATCCTGTACACCGCCGTCGAGGAGCGCAGTAAACAACAGGTGCTTGCCTTGGCCCGCGACAACTGGGAGATCCGCTTTGACGACGTGTCCGACTATCTCACGTCCATCACCGACAAGCTCCCGATCCGCGACTATTACTCAAAGACCACCTATTATCGCCTGTTTATCGCGGAGATGTTCCCCGAGCTCGACAAGGCGATCTACATCGACTCCGACACCGTGGTGCAGGGCGATATCCGCCGCCTGTTTATGACCGATCTGCGCGACGCCTATGTCGGCGCGTGCCACGAGCAGGCGATGGTGCAGGTGGACGAATACGGCACCTACGCCGAGAAGGTGGTCGGCGTGTCCCGCTACAACTACTTCAACGCGGGCGTCCTGCTGATCAACTGCCGTCAGTTCCGCCTGAAATATGTGCTCGATCAGTTTATCCGCTATCTGCACACCTACGATTTTGTCGTGACACAGGACGAGGATTACCTCAACCTGATCTGCAAGGATCACGTCTACTGGCTGGATCAGCGCTGGAACACCGAGATCTTCGGCGAGATCCCCTACCCGATCGAGGAGGCACATATTCTCCATTATATTATGCAGAGCAAGCCGTGGCATTACGAGGATTGCCGTCACGCTGACCTCTTCTGGGCGGCCGCCGCACAGACCTGCGTTCTCGACGAGCTTCGTGCCGTGCTCGCCGCATACACCGACGAGGAGCGCGAACGCGACCGAGAGGCGGGCGAACGACTGCTGCAGCTCGCCGTCACCGAAACCAACCGCGAGGATAACTTCTTAAACCGCCTCAACCGTCTCAATCGTGCCAAGGACCGCGTCGAGATCCTCAAAAAGATCGAACAGTACGAGCGCGAGGGACGCTTCGACGAGGACGTCGAGGAGGATCCCCCCGGGCGGATGCTGATGCCCGACGAGATCGAGTATATCCGCCGCGGACGCGCCGACCGCCTCAAGACCAAGCTCGCCTATAAAATGGCGCGGGAATTTCTGCAGAAGCAGATCGACGATAAACAATTCATTGTCAAGGAGATCCGCGGCATCGAGCATTTTCAAAATCTGCAAAGCGGCGCCGTCATCACCTGCAACCACTTTAACGCCTTCGACAGCTTTGCCATCCAGCTTGCCTACGAAGCCGCGAAGCAGCCCGACCGCATTTTCTACCGCGTCATCCGCGAGGGCAACTACACCTCGTTTCCCGGCTTCTACGGCTTTTTAATGCGCCATTATAACACCCTGCCGCTGTCCTCAAACCATCAGACAATGCGAAAATTCCTGACGGCCGTCAACCAACTGTTGCAGGAAGGACACTTTGTGCTGGTGTATCCCGAACAGGGTATGTGGTGGAACTACCGCAAGCCCCGCCCGCTGAAAAAGAGCGCGTTTATGTTTGCGGCGAAAAACCACGTTCCCGTGCTCCCCTGCTTCATCACGATGAAGGACTCGGACGTCATGGGCGACGACGGCTTCTTTGTACAGGAATACACCATCCACGTCGGCGAGCCGATCGCTCCCGATCCCGCGCTGTCCGAACGCCGTAACGCCGACGCCATGATGGCGCAAAACAGCGCCTTCTGGAAAGCCGTCTACGAGGAGGAATACGCCACCCCCCTGACCTACCTCACGGAGACATCATAACGGACACCCTCTGCAAAAAAACGGACGGGCAGTGTAACACTGTTCGTCCGTTTTTGCGGTTCTTGCATTTTTTCACAGGTAGAGTATAATAAGTGTATATCATAACCGAAGGAGGGACAGGATGGCCGAGCGTCTGATTTTTCACGTCGATGTCAACAGCGCCTTCCTGTCGTGGGAGGCGGTACGCCGTGTCCGCCGAGGAGAACCCGACCTGCGGGAGATCCCGTCGGCAGTCGGCGGCAACCGCGAAACCCGTCGCGGGGTGATCCTCGCGAAATCCGTCCCCGCCAAGCGCTTCGGCGTTACCACGGGAGAGCCTGTCGGGATGGCGCTTCGCAAATGCCCGACTTTACAGCTGGTCGAACCGGATTTTAAGCTGTACCTGCAAAGCTCCCGCGCCTTTATGGAGATATGCCGCCGCTATGCCCCCGTCGTGGAAGCGTATTCCATCGACGAGTGCTTTCTCGATATGACGGGCACCCATCTTCTCTATCCCGATCCCGTCGAGGCGGCGCACCGTCTGCGGCGAGAGATCCGCGATACCCTCGGCTTTACCGTTAACATCGGGATCGGTCCGAACAAGCTTCTCGCGAAGATCGCGGGGGATTTTGAAAAGCCCGACCGCGTGCATACCCTGTTCGCCGAGGAGCTCCCGCAAAAGCTGTGGCCGCTGTCCGTCGACGCCATGCTCGGTGTCGGCAAAGCGACCGCCGAGGCGCTTCATCGCCTGCGCCTGCATACGGTCGGGGATGTTGCACGGCTGTCGGAGGAACAGCTGCAGGCCTCCTTCGGCCAAAAGCTCGGCAGGTATCTTTACCGCTGTTCACGGGGACTCGACGACAGCCCCGTCTCGGATGAGCCCGAGGAGCTGAAGGGCTACAGCGTATCCACCACCACCGAACAGGATGTGACCGACCGTAAGACAGCTCAGCGCCTGCTGTTACAGCTGACCGACAGCGTATCGGCCAGGATGCGCCGTGACGGCGCACGGGCGCTCGGTGTTGCCGTCAAGATCCGCTATGCGGATTTCAAAAACCGCTCACACCAACGCAAGCTGGACACCCCGACCGATCTGACCGACGAAATTTATACGGTCGCCCGTCGGCTTCTGTTGGAGCTGTGGGACGGCGAGACGCCGCTTCGTCTGCTCGGAATCGGGTTGTTTGATATCCGTCATACAGCCGACGGCGAGCAGCTCACCCTGTTTGAAGAGGACACCCGCCGCCGCGACCGCTCTCGTGCCCTCGATCGCACCGTCGACGATCTTCGCGCCCGCTTCGGAGTGCAAGGTGTCGTGCGCGGCTCCACCCTCGGTTCCGACGGAGATGCCCTCGGCAAAAAACATCGGGCTCAGCTGGAGCTGACCGATGAAGATATGAAGGAGTGATCACGAATGACCACCGTGAAACTGACCGACAAAGGCTCCGTCCGTATGATCGCCCATCGCGGCCTCAGCGGGCTGGAGACGGAAAACACCCACGCCGCCTTCGTCGCGGCGGGCAACCGCTCTCACTACGGCATCGAGACGGATGTCCATAAAACCGCCGACGGCGAGTTTGTCGTGATCCACGATGATACCACCGCCCGCGTCGCGGGGGACGACCTGTCCGTGGAGGGCTCGACCTTTGAGGAGCTCCGCGCCCTGCTTCTGAAGCAGAAAAACGGCGAAAAGGGCCGCACGGATATCCGCATTCCGACGCTCGAAGAATACATCGGCATCTGCAAGCAGTACGATAAAACCGCCGTGCTGGAGCTGAAAAACCGCTTTGAAAAGGAGGACATCGCTGAGGTGATCCGCCGCATTGAGGCGCAGGACTACCTTGATCACGTCGTGTTCATCTCGTTCTGGTACGAAAATCTCCTCGACCTGCGCGAGCTGCTTCCCGACCAGCCCGTTCAGTTCCTGACGGGTGTGCGGGACGACTGGGATTGGCTCGTCGGCGAGCTTGCCTCCCATCGCTTCGGGCTCGACGTGCAATGGGGACAGGTGACAAAGGAGCTTTGCGACCGTTGTCACCAGGCAGGGGTTGACGTCAACTGCTGGACGGTCGACCACCCCGACGACGCCGCCCGCCTGATCGCGATGGGCGTCGATTACATCACCAGCAACATCCTGGAATAACCGGTGAGTATACGCAAAAACGGACGAGCGGGCTCGTCCGTTTTTTACAATTTCCGTCCGCGCAAGTTTGCACAAAGACGGGAATCGGCGGTGCGGCACGACAGCGACTCGCTTCGCTCCCTTGCATAAGTTCCGCTTGCCAAATCAAAGATTTGGAGCGTCAGTTAAGCGGAGTCCCATCCGAGACCCGTTCGACTCCACCACGGCGTCATACTGAGCGAGCGTAAGCGAGTCGAATGTATCTCGCCGTGGTTCCGCTCAGGGTGACGCGGATGGGACGAAGTCGAATGGTTCTGCCACGGCAGATCGACATCGGCGGGGATCCTGTCGCGTTGCACGCGACCGCGTCCCTTTGGGACGCGCGGCGGGAGTAAACCCCCGCCCTACGTAGACACCCTTAGGGGATGCACAACACCGACTTCCACCTGTCCGAAGGCCATCTTTCACCGAGCGCGTCGCGCTCGATTTCATGGCCCTTACGCGCCCGAGGCCGCTTTATACAGTAGCGCCGCATCCATCATATTCACGCTGCCGTCCCCGTTCAGATCGGCGGCCGCTGACTCGCTTTCCGTGAGATCGCGTCCGCCCGAGGTCGCACCGTAGAGCAGCATCGCATCCATCATATTGACCGTGCCGTCTCCGTTCAGGTCGCCGTCCGTCGACGGCTCCTCGGGAAGCGGGGCGGGGTTGCCCACCTTAAAGGCGTAATCCCACTGCGTCTGAGCCGACGCGGTCACCGCCTTGATCGAATAGGTATAATGCCCCTCCGACAGCGTGTTGAACGTGATATCGTCGTCCATTTTATGCAGATCATAGCTCGTCGCGTTCGGCGAAGCGGTCACGCGGATGCACGCTGTACCCGCCGTATCGGTCACAAGCACCGTGACCTCCTGAAGGGCTTCGGAGGCCGTTACCGTGCCGTACACCGAGAATACGCCGCCGACCTTGATGGCGGTCGGCACCGTTTCTCCGCTCAGCGTGAACTCCACCGCGGGCTCCTCCGCCGCCTCCACCGTAAAGGGATAGGCCTTCTCGGCCGAGCCGTATGCTCCGCTCGCCGTCAGCGTCAGGGTATACTCCCCTGCGGCAAGCCCCGTTGTCGGCACCGCCGCCGTACCGAGAAGCACCGTCGTTGAGGACGGGGAGGCGGACGCCGTTTTGACCGCCGTTCCGTTTTTGTCGGTGACCGTTGCCTTGAGCGAGGTGATGCGGTGCGAGGAGACGACCTCGCCTTCCGCCGCCACCGTTTGTCCCGCCGTCACGGGCGACGGCACCGTCGCCGCACGGAACACAAACTCCTGCTTCATCGTATCCCCGACCGTGAAGGGGGATTCCCATACCTTGCGGCTGTTGGCGGTCTGCGCCGTGATACGCAGGGTATACGAGCCCTTTGAAAGCGCGTCAAACGCGAGATAATCGTCAAGCCGATGGATATCAAACGTCGTTGTACCCGCCGACAGCGTGCCGCCCGTACAGAAGGTGCCCGCCGCGTTATACACCTCCACGCTCACGGTTTTGAGCGTTTCCGCCGAGGACACCGTCCCGAACACGCAGAAAAAGCCGCCCTTCGCCACCGAGGTCGGCAGTACCGCATCGGTCAGCTCAAAGGTCACCTCGCCCACCACCTCGAACAGGTAGCTCCAGCGCTTGGTGCCGACCGTATCGGTCGCCGTCACAATATACGAATAGGTGCCGGGATCCAGATCGTTGAAGCGCAGGCCCGCATCGAGTGCCGACAGCTCATAGGTCTCGGCGTTCGGGGAGGCGGTCTGCGAAAGGCAGGTGTCGCCGTTTTCGTCCGCCACCGTGATGTTCACCGAGGAAATGATGTGCGGGGACGCCACAAAACCGCTGATGGAAAACACACCGCCGACGGGGATCACCTTCGGCACCACCATATTGTATACGCCCATCTCGGACATCGTCGAGGTATAGGCCGGCGTCACAAAGCCCGCCACCTCGCTGTCGGACAACGTCGTATAATGATTCGACACCTGATCGCTCCAGTTGCCGTCCAGCACATACACGCGTCCCGTTGCGGCGTCATACCGTTCCACAATACCGACGTGCTCCGCCTCGTCAAGCGAGCCGTACAGGATCAGGTCGCCCACCGTCGGCGTATACCCGCTTGTGCGGGCGTGATACGTGCCCGCCGAAAAGAAGGTCTTCGCCGCACCGCTGTCGGGGATGACCGCCTTCGGGATCCCCGCCTGTCGCGCACACCACGATACGAAGAAGCCGCACCACGGCGCATTGGCCATATTGTAGGCGGCCCCGTACTTGCTGTAATCGTTCGCGCCCTCCTTGTAGCCGAGCTGCGTCTTCGCAACCGCCACCAGATCGGCGGGTTGATTTCCCGTATTGATATGGGTATTTTCATAGGCGGCCGACACCGTCAGCGGCACCGCCGCCAGTATGATCAGGCAGGCCGCCGCCAGCGCGACGGCACGTAAAAACCGTTTCAAACAAGCTCTCTCCTTTGTCGGAAATCGTCGTTATGGATTATTGTAACGCCTTTTACGGCGCTTGTCAATGCGCCAAAAACCGACAGCTCCCGTCGTCCCTCTTGAAAAAAGGAAGAAAATAGGGTATACTGTACCTATCTTTACATTCGGACGGAGGATTGTTCTATGGGCTTTTGGATCAAGGCGGGGCTTGCCGCCTCGGCCATCGGTGCGGCCGCTGTCATCCGCGACGGCAACACCCGCACGGTAACCGTCTCGCGTACCCTGCGTCACCCGTCTCTCCCCGCCGCCTTTGACGGCCTGCGGATCCTGCATCTGTCGGACCTGCACGCGGCTCGCTTCGGCAAGGGACAACGCGACCTGCTGGCCGCCGTCGATCAGGTACAGGCGGACATCGCCGTGATCACGGGCGATCTGATCGACCGCCGTCGCACGGTGAGCGACCGCGATATGGCCCCCGCTCTTGAGCTGCTCCGCGGACTGCAACGCCGTATGCCCACCGTCCGCGTGGACGGCAACCACGAGCCGCGCTCGGGCGTCAGCACCCGCTTCCGTCAGCTTGCGGACAGCACCGGTGTCCAGAACGTCACGGGACGCGCCTTGACGTTAAAACGCAACGGCGAGGAGCTTGTCCTGCTCGGCGTGCCCGATATGGTCACCACCGACCTCAACTGCGAAGCGTGGGAGGAGCAGATGCAACGCCTGACGGCGCCGTATGCCGACCGTTTCCGCATCGCCCTGTCCCACCGCCCGCAATTTCTCGAAGCGTACGCCCGCGCAGAGCTGCCGTTTGTGCTGTGCGGACACGCCCACGGCGGCCAGTTCCGCCTTCCGCTCGTCGGCCCGCTGTACGCGCCCGAGCAAGGCGTCTTCCCCTCCTACACGGCGGGTATCCACCGTGCGGGCAACACCCAGATGATCATCAGCCGCGGCCTCGGAAACAGCGGCTTCCCCGTCCGCTTTCTCAATCACCCCGAGCTCGGGGTGCTCACCCTGCGTCGCGGACGCATTCTGATCGACGAAAACGACTGATGTCGATCGTATTCCGAAAAAAGGAGGTGCGGTAAATGGCTCGCAAACGCCAACCGACAATCGATCTGCGCGGCTATCACCGCGCCAACCGTGCAGGCATGATGCTGCTTGTGATGACCTTGTGCCAGCTGCTGGTGCCGACGGTGTTTTCTGCCGTGCTTGAGCTGTTCGGAGCCGACCTGTCCTCGCCGTCATGGGGGATGCCCTCGGCGGGATACCTGCTCCTGTACTTACTGCTCTATGTTCTGACGATGGGCATTCCGCTTCTTCTCAACCGCCGCCTGCTGATGCCGAAAATGCGGCGGCTGTCTCCGCTGAACCTGCTTCTGGACCGCCGCCTGTGTGTGGTGCTGTGCGGGGTGGCCCTATGCCTGATCGCCAATATGGTTGCCGCCCTGCTCAACGGGGCGCTGTTCCACGCCTCCTCCCCCGTCTCCTCGGCGACGGTGCTCGGTGACGGCTCGGTGCCGACGCTGCTGCTCGACCTGCTCGTGTTCGCGCTCGCGCCCGCCGTGCTGGAGGAAACGCTGTTGCGCGGTATGGTCCTGCAGACACTCCGTCCGCTCGGTGACAAGCTCGCCGTCGTGGTATCGGCGGTGCTGTTCGCGTTGATGCACGGCAACCTGCGCCAGGCGCTGTATACGCTGATGATGGGGCTGGTGCTGGGCTTTGTGTTTGTCTATACCGACAACCTGCGCCTGACGGTGGCGGTCCACGCCCTCGCCAACGGCCTGTCGGTCTTCGCGACATTTTTATTGCAATTTACCGACACGGATTTTGCCACCTTCTGGGAACTGGTGATCCTGGTGGTGGCACTGATGCTCGGCGGCGTATCGACGCTGTGGCTGTGGCGGCACCCGCTTGAAAGAAGCCGCCCGCCGCTTCCCACCTCCGCCGTCGCCCGCTTCCGCGCGATGATCAAGGCGCCGCTTCTGTGGGCGGCGGTCACGGTGATGATCATCCGCATCATCGCGCTTTTGTAACCCCGAAAGGAGCCCTCTTGTATGCCACTTGTGTTAGCCTCTGCGTCCCCGCGCCGTCGGGAGATCTGCGCACTTCTGGGACTGGACACCGTCATCCGTCCCGCGGCGGCCGAGCCGCCCTTTGATCCGACGCGCTCCCCCGAAGAGAACGCGTTGGCTGTCGCCCGCGCCAAGGCGGAAGAGGTGGCCGCCGCGGTCGGCACCGAACACCCCGTGCTCGGAGCGGATACCTCCGTGATCCTCGATACCGCCGACGGCCCGATTGCTCTCGGCAAGCCGCAGGATGAAGCGGATGCGCGGCGGATGCTTTCGATGCTTCAGGGGCGCTCCCACCGCGTCCTGACGGGCGTATGGGTTTGCACCGCCGACCGCGCCGACGGCTTTGTTTCCGAAGCGACGGTGCATTTTTCGCCGATGAGCGACGAGGAGATCGCCGCCTATGTCGCCACGGGCGAGCCGATGGATAAAGCGGGAGCCTACGGTATCCAAGGGCGCTGTTTGCGCCATATCGACGGCATCGAGGGGGATTTTTATACCGTGATGGGCCTGCCCGCCGCCTCCCTTTGGCGATTTTTGCAGGATCTCGGTTGTTAAACACAGACGATCTTCCGCATTTTTCGGGAGTTCGTCTGTTTTTTTCACAAAAACGGCTTTACACGTTTTCAAAAATGTGGTACTATAAAACGGAATAAGGGAGCGTGTTTGTTCGCAAAGGAGGTGGGCGCATGATCGCTGTCGTCACATCCGGTAAGGGCGGTGTCGGAAAATCAACCGTCACTGTCGGGCTGGCGTGCGCCCTTGCCGAACGCGGACAGCGCGTGCTGGTGATCGACACCGACGCGGGTCTGCGCAGTCTCGACCTGATGCTCGGCGTCTCCGACCGCGCCGTTTACGACCTGTCGGATATCTTTGCCCGCCGTCAGGAGCCGTCGGCCGTCGTGGTGGAATCGCCGCTGTGCAACAACGTCTTTGTGATCCCCGCGCCCCCGACGCTCGACGGGATGACCACCCCCGAGGAAATGACCTATCTCTGTCGCGGACTCGCCGAAAACTTCGACACCGTGCTGATCGACTGCCCGGCGGGCATCGGTCGCGGCTTTGAGCTGGCGGTGGCGGCGGCCGACCGCGCCGTTCTGGTCACCACGCCCGATCCGGTGGCCGCCCGCGATGTCTACGCGGCAAGCACCCTGCTTGACCGTCGCGGCATCTCGTATAAAATGGTCGTCAACCGCCTGCGCGTGAAAGCGGTGCAAAAAAAGCAGATGCCCGACCTCGACGCCGTGATGGACGAGGCGCAGGTACCGCTCCTCGGCGTGATTCCCGAGGACGAAGCCGTCACGATCAGCACCGCCCGCGGCGAACGCCTTCCGAAAAAGTGCCCCGCCGCCCGCTGTATCGAAAACATTGCCGCCCGCTTCCTCGGCGAATCGGTGCCGCTTTTTAACTTCAAGTAATTCCGCTTTGGCTCGGCATGCGCCGATTATCCATATACCCCACTATACAAAGGAGCGTGTCTTCGGAATGAATATTGCATTGATTGCTCACGACAGCAAAAAAGAATTGATGGTTCAATTCTGCATCGCCTATTGCGGAATTCTGAGCCGTCATAACATCTGCGCGACCGGAACGACCGGCAAGATGATTTCGGAAGCCACCGGTCTGCCTGTTCTGCGTTACTTAAGCGGCGCACAGGGCGGCGCTCAGCAGATCTCCGCACGCATCCAGTGCGACGAGATCGATCTGCTCCTCTTCTTCCGCGATCCTCTCACCGTGAAGGATCACGAGCCCAACGAAAACGACATCCTGCGCCTGTGCGATATGCGCAACATCCCCGTCGGCACGAACATCGCGACCGCCGAGGTGCTGATTCACGGTTTGGAGCGCGGCGACCTCGATTGGCGCAACATCGTCAATCCCCACGCCCGCTGATCCCCTGCATCATATGCTCAAAGGCGCACATGCCGTGCGCCTTTTTTGAACGATTGAAAGGAGTTTTTCCCCATGGCCCTCATCACGAAAGCCCCCCGCGGCACGCAGGACGTCCTGCCCGCGGACAGCTATAAATGGCAATACCTCGAGGATACCGCCATCGCCGTCGCGAAGGATTTCGGTTACCGCGAGCTGCGCACCCCCGTCTTTGAGCACACCGAGCTGTTCCAGCGCTCGGTCGGCGAGACGACCGACGTGGTGCAAAAGGAAATGTACACCTTCGAAGACAAGGGTGCGCGTTCGATCACGCTCCGTCCCGAGGGTACGGCGGGTGCGGCCCGTGCGCTTCTGGAGCACAGCCTGCACGCCGAGGCGCTTCCCGCCAAGATCTGCTACCTGACCTCCTGCTACCGCTACGAAAAGCCGCAGGCAGGCCGTTTGCGCGAGTTCCATCAGTTCGGCATCGAGTGCTTCGGTGCCGCCGAACCGCAGGCGGACGCCGAGGTGATCTCGGTGGCATACACCCTGCTCGAAACACTCGGTGTCACGGGCGTGAAGCTCCATCTGAACTCCATCGGTTGCCCCGCCTGCCGCGCGAACTATCACGAAGCGCTCAAGGCGTATTTTGAGGCAAACATCGAGACGCTGTGCGGCACCTGCCGCGACCGCCTCGATCGCAACCCGATGCGCATCCTCGACTGCAAATCCCCCGTCTGCCACGAGCTGGCGGCGAATGCCCCCGTGATGCTCGACTTCCTCTGTGACGAGTGTGCGGAGCATTTTGAAAAGGTGAAGGCGTGCCTCACGGCGGCGGATATCGCCTTTGAGATCGATCCCCACATCGTGCGCGGTCTGGACTACTACACCCGCACCGTGTTTGAATTCGTGTCCGATGCCCTCGGCGCGCAGGCGGTGGTCTGCGGCGGCGGCCGTTACGACGGCCTGATCGAGGAGCTCGGCGGCCCGCACCTGCCGTCGCTCGGCTTCGGTATGGGCCTGGAGCGCCTGCTGATGATCCTCGAAGCCAAAGAGGCGAAGATGCCCGAAAGCCCCCGCCCCGATATCTACATTGCCCCGCTCGGCGCGGGTGCCGTGAACGCGTGCTTCGCCATGGCGCTGAAGCTCCGCACGGGCGGTGTCGCCGTCGAAACCGATCTCGTCGGCCGCGGCCTGAAGGCGCAGATGAAATACGCCGACAAGCTTCGTGCCCGCACCGTGCTGGTGCTCGGCGACAACGAGCTGGAGGCGGGTGTCGCCAGACTCAAGGATATGGAAACGGGCGAACAGACGGAGGTCAGCCTTGACGGCGACGACCTCTATACCACCCTCTACAACCTCTCTCTGCGCCGCGAGCTGGCGGATCTGAACGACCTGTTCGAGGCCGCCGTCGAGGACGAGTAAGAAAAGGAGCCGATTGCTATGGAAACCATCAAGGGCCTGTCCCGCACCCATTACTGCGGGGAGCTTCGTCTGTCCGATGTCGGACAGACCGTCACGCTGTTCGGCTGGGTTCAACGCCAGCGCGACCTCGGTCAGCTGATCTTCGTCGATCTGCGTGACCGCACAGGGATCGTCCAGCTCGCCTTTGACGAGACGGCCGACCGCGCCGTGTTTGACAAGGCGTTCACCGTCCGCTCGGAATATGTGCTCGCCGCGGTCGGTACCGTGCGCGAGCGCACCTCCAAAAATAAGGATATCCCGACGGGTGAGATCGAGATCGCCGTGACCGAGCTTCGCGTGCTCGGCAAGGCGCAAACGCCGCCGTTCGAGATCGTGGAAAACTGCAAAACGGACGAGCTGATCCGCCTGAAGTACCGCTACCTCGACCTGCGCCGTCCCGATCTGCAGAGAAACCTGCTGATGCGTCACCGCATCACCAAGGTCACCCGCGATTACTTTGACCGCCACGGCTTTATCGAGCTGGAAACCCCGATGCTCATCAAGTCCACCCCCGAGGGTGCCCGTGACTTCCTCGTGCCGTCGCGTATCCACGGCGGCGAGTTTTACGCGCTCCCGCAGTCGCCCCAGCTGTATAAGCAGCTGTCGATGGTGGCGGGCTTTGACCGCTATATGCAGCTGGCGCGTTGCTTCCGCGACGAGGACCTTCGCGCGGACCGCCAGCCCGAATTCACGCAGATCGACCTTGAGATGTCGTTTGTCGACGTCGAGGATGTGCTCGCCATCGGCGAGGGTTTTATGCAGACCGTGTTCAAGGAGGTTCTCGATGTGGACCTCCCGATGCCGCTTCCCCGCCTGACCTACACCGAAGCAATGGAGCGCTACGGCTCGGATAAACCCGACGTACGCTTCGGAATGGAGCTGACCGACCTCGGCGAGGCGGTGGCCGACACGGACTTTGTCGTGTTCAAAAGCGCTCTGGAAGCGGGCGGTGCGGTACGCTGTATCACCGCGAAGGGTGCCGCCGACAAGCTCACCCGCAAGGAGATCGACAAGCTCACGGAATTTGTGCGCGGCATCGGCGCGAAGGGCCTTGCCTACGTCCGCTGGACGGCGGACAACCGCGCCTGCTCGTTTGCGAAGTTTATGACCGACGAGCAGATGGAGCGCCTCCTGCAGGCGGCGGGTGCCGAGCAGGGCGACGTGGTGCTGATCGTCGCCGATCCCATCAAGAAGCACGTGCTGACCACCCTCGGCGCTCTGCGCCTCGAGGTGGCCGACCGCATCGGTGTCGAGCGCACAGGCTATGCGCCGCTGTGGATCACCGAATTCCCGTTCTTTGAGTATAACGAGGAGACGGGCAGCTGGGACGCGATGCACCATCCGTTCACCTCGCCCCTCGACGAATGCATTCCCTACCTTGAAAGCGATCCCGCGAAGGTGTTCGCGAAGGCCTACGACCTGGTGCTCAACGGCATTGAGCTGGCCTCGGGCTCTATCCGCATCACCGATCCGACGCTTCAAGCGACGATGTTCAAGGCACTCGGCCTGTCCGACGAGGAAGCGGAGGAGAAGTTCGGCTTCCTGACGGGCGCGTTCTGCTACGGTGCGCCGCCCCACGGCGGTATGGGCATCGGTCTTGACCGCCTCGTGATGCAGATGCTCGGCGCACCCACCCTGCGCGACGTCATTGCCTTCCCGAAGGTGCAGAATATGACCGAGCCGATGACCGATTGCCCCTCGGCGGTCGACAGCCTCCAGCTCGAGGAATTACACCTCTCGATCGTCAACACGGAAGACTAAGCCATATAACGCCAAAACGGACGAGCAACGCTGCTCGTCCGTTTTTTATGGGCGGCCTTCGGACAGGTGGATGTCGGTGTTGTGCATCCCGTAGACCAACTATAAAAAGTCAAGCGGCAAAATGAGAAATATTATCAGAGAAAGAAACGTCTTTTGAGAGGATTGCAAACAGGACACGAACGAGCTTTTTTGCGACGTG
>JAFQMR010000024.1 GCA_017396175.1 Clostridia bacterium | reverse complement strand
TGATCGGCCTTTGCTTCGGCGAGACGCTGACGGTGTGCATCCCGAAGCGTGCATTGCAGGAAGAGGAGCTCGAAGCGCTGATGACGATTCTTGCACAAATTTTGAAAAAGGAACCTGATGTATGAGTAAGATCACGATACCTCCCTTTGATCCCGAGGAGAAACGCGGCGCCGACGAGCCGTTTGACGGTACGTTACCCTCTGAAGTTGACGTGGTGCGGGAGCTGATGGCCGACATGGCGGAACCGGAGGAAGAACCCGAGATACAGGCGGAGCTGGCCGCTTTGGACGGCGCCGACGACAGCGACCTGCTCGACGAATACGAGGACGAGGTCGAGGAACTCGACGGCGACGGGGAGGACGAGTACGACGAGGAGGACGGCGGGGAAGAGACGCCGCTGTCGACACCCGTCAATATGACAAAAGAGGAATACGTCGCGATGTTTACGGCGTTTCAGAAGGTGCTCGGCTCGCTTCGCACCTTCTCGATGATGCTGGTGATGTTTATCGTGTACATCGTGATCATCGGCGGCTCGACGATCGCGATGTTTGTGCAGACGGGACAGTGGGATCCGCTGATGCTGTTACTGAACGTCGTGACGATCGCGACGGGTGCCGTGACGCTCGGTGTGGTGCGCCGTCGTGTCACAAAGAACGCCGTTCAAACCTACGAAGCGGGCGATATAGACGGCTATTACGGAGAAATTACCGTTACGCCGCAGTATATTGAAAAAAAGGTGTATGACGGCGCGGTGCGGATTCCCTTTGACGAGCGCACCGTCTACATAGAAGATACCTGCGGGATGCAGTTTGTGTCCCAAGGCGTGTCGCGCGGGATCGTGATTCCCGCCCGCTGTGCAACGGAGGCACTCAGCGCCGATATCCGTCGCGCGGTGTTTGCGCCGAACTGCCGCGTCAGACGGCGGGTGATCAAGCGGATGCCCTCTCTCGCCGCCGAGCCGATCCCGCGACAGGTATTTGAAGAGGCGCCGCCGACCTTGCAGGAGGTGGCGGTGCGGTATGAGCCCGAGGAGATCCGCAAGATCGTCACCGACGCGGGCTGGAAAAATTATGTATCCTCGCTTCCCATTCTCGGCTCGTTTGCGCTCCTTTGCGGGACGCTGACGGCGATGATGGAGGAAAGCATCCCCGTCTTTTTTGTGACGGTGGTCGGTATTATGCTCGCATTGTTGTTGCTGTCGATGTTCAGCGCGAGAAGCAAAGCCAACGCGGCGGTGTACGCGCCGAACGCACTGACGATGCGGGTGATTCTGAACCGCTACGGTGTGGCGGTGGAGGCGCAGGCAACCGCCGATACCCCGACAAACCGCGTATTGACACGTTGGCAAACGCTCACCCGCGCGGTGGAGCGTGCCGATTGTGTGGAATTGATCGGTGCGGGCCGTATGATCCGCATTCCGAAACGTTGCATCCTCGATCTGGACGGCTTCCGTCAGACCGTCGATGCCCATTACCCCCCGAAAGCCTGACCGAAAAGGAGATGTGAACTATGGACGAACAGACGTTGCAAGCACAGGAAGACCGCCTGCTCAGCGTAGATCTGGAAAAGGAAATGAAAAAATCCTTTCTGGAATATTCGATGTCCGTCATCGTGGCGCGTGCGCTCCCCGATGTCCGTGACGGTCTGAAGCCTGTGCACCGTCGCATCCTGTATACGATGCACGAAAACAGCCTGACGCCCGACAAGGCGTACCGCAAGTGCGCGGATACGGTCGGCGCGGTGCTCGGTCGTTACCATCCGCACGGTGACGCGTCCGTGTACGACGCGATGGTGCGTATGGCGCAGGATTTCTCGCTTCGCTATCCGCTTGTGGACGGTCACGGTAACTTCGGCTCCATCGACGGTCACCCTGCCGCCGCCTATCGTTATACCGAGGCGCGTATGAACAAGATGTCGCTGGATATGCTCACCGACATCGAAAAGGATACCGTTGACTATATCCCGAACTACGATGACCGCTTAAAGGAACCCGTGGTTCTGCCGTCGCGCTTCCCGAACCTGCTGGTGAACGGCTCGTCGGGTATCGCCGTCGGTATGGCGACCAACATTCCTCCGCACAATCTGTGCGAGGTGATCGACGCGATCTGTGCGCTCATCGACGATCCCGAGATCGAGCTGTTCGATCTGATGGAGTATATCAAGGGCCCCGACTTCCCGACGGGCGGTGTGATCATGGGCCATGCGGGCATCCGTGCGGCCTACGCGACCGGTCGCGGCCGTATCGTGGTGCGCGCCCGCACCGAGATCGAGGAGCAGTCGAACGGCAAGTTCCGTATCGTCATCAGCGAGATCCCCTATCAGGTCAACAAGCTCAACCTCGTCAAATCCATTGTGGAGCTGGCGGACGAGAAGCGCATCGAGGGCATCACCGATGTCGTCGACCACTCCGACCGCGAGGGCTTGCGCGTGGTCATCGACCTGCGCCGTGATGCGAATCCGCAGGTGGTGCTCAACCAGCTGTTCAAATTCACCCAGATGCAGGTGACCTTCGGCGCCATTATGCTGACGCTCGTCAACGGCGTGCCGCGCATCCTGACCTTGAAGGAGATGCTCAGCGAATACGTCAAGTTCCAAAGTGAGGTCATCGAACGCCGTACCGCGTTTGATCTGCGCAAGGCACGCGAACGCGAGCATATTCTCGAAGCGCTCAAAACGGCATCCGATTTCATCGACGAGGTCATTAAGATCATCCGCAACGCCCCCGATATCCCGACGGCGAAGAACCGTTTGATGGAACGCTTCGGGTTTGACGATGTGCAGGCGGACGCGATCGTCAAGATGCGCCTCGGTCAGCTGGCAGGCCTCGAACGCCAGAAGATCGAAGATGAGCTGGGCAATCTGCAGATGCGTATTGCGGAGCTTGAGGGCATCCTTGCCGACCATAGCAAGGTGCTGGCCATCGTGAAGGAAGAGTGCCTCAAGATGCGCGATAAATACGGCGATGAGCGCCGTACCTCCATCTCCGTTGTCAGCGGCGAGGTGGATATTGAAGATCTGATCCCCGAGGAGGATTGCGTGCTGACGCTCACCCGTATGGGGTATATGAAGCGTCAGGCGGCGGACGTCTATAAAGCACAGCGTCGCGGCGGCCGCGGTATCCGCGGTATGACCACCCGCGAGGAGGACGTCGCCGATAAGATGCTCCTCTGCTCGACGCACGATTACGTGATGTGCTTCACGACGGCGGGCCGTGTGTACCGCCTGAAGGGCTACGAGATCCCCGAGGGAAGCCGCAACTCGAAGGGCATGAACATCGTCAACCTCCTGCCGTTGCAGGCGGACGAAAAGGTGACGATGATGATCGGTGTCCCCGCCGATATGAATTCGGACGGACGCTACCTGTGTATGATCACCAAGTACGGTATCATTAAGCGCACCCGCCTGGATGCGTACCAGAATTCCCGTAAAAACGGCCTGATCGCGATCGACCTCGACGAGGGCGACAGCCTTGTACAGGTGCTGGAAACCGACGGCTATCAGTCGCTCGTTGTCGCCACCCGCAACGGTATGGCGATCCGCTTTGACGAAAACGACGCCCGCGTGATCGGTCGTACGGCACGCGGTGTGCGGGCGCTGAACCTGTCGGATGGCGACGAGGTCGTCGGTATGGAGCTGTGCCGTGAGGGCAGTCTCCTGCTGACGGTGGCGGAAACGGGCTACGGTCGCCTGTCGTCGTTTGACGATTACCGTATCCAGTCGCGCGGCGGTAAGGGCCTTAAAAACTACCACGTCGGCACCTACGGACAGGTCGCGGGCATCCGCGTTGTCAACACCGACGAGGATCTGATCCTGATCACGTCGGACGGCATCCTGATCCGTATGCAGATCGCCGAGATCCGCCAGTGCCGCCGTCCGTCGAAGGGCGTGCGCATTATGCGTGTGGCCGAGGGCGCGTCCATCGTGTCGATGGTCACCGCCCCGCACGACGAGACCGCCGAAACCGTCAAGCCCACCGAAACCGAGGGCGCGGACGAAGGCGCGGAAGAGGGCAGTGAAGAGTGAAAAGTGAATAGTGAATAGTGAAGGAGTCCGCTTGCGCGGACGGAAATGATAAAAAGGACGGTCGAAAGACCGTCCTTTTTATGTACCGAAAACCACGCGTTACACGCGTGGTTCCGTGAAGGCTATGCCGATGAGTAAAAAACATGGCTCTCCC
>JAFQMR010000192.1 GCA_017396175.1 Clostridia bacterium | reverse complement strand
TCGCGGCATTGGCCTTTTTGATCTCGGTCTTCAGAGCCGAGCGGTTCGCCTTGTTGCGCGCCGTTTTAACAGCGATGACATTCACACGCTTTTTAGCGGATTTGATGTTGGGCATGGTCACACCTCCTCTTTTCAAACACATTTTCAATCACGCGGTGATTATCATACCACGGACAATCAAAAATTGCAACTGTTTTTTTAAAAAAACTTAAAAAACTTTCTGCAATCGGGTGTTTTCGGGCGGAATACCGCATATTTCCGTGTCTTATACCATACCGTAAGAGGAGGGAAGGTGATCGGATTGAAACAGCTGGTCCTTGGCTTGCGGCGTATCGGCTTGCCGCTCTGTGCGCTTATGGTCGCCGCCGTCTTGCTGTGCCGTGTCCCGGCATCGGCGTGGAATGTGATCGGCGAGCACGCGTTATTCTGTGCCGTCGGGCTGCGGCATCCTGCAGAACAGCAGGCGGCTTCGGTACAGGAACCGTCGGGTGGGATGGTCAGCGCCCCCACCTATCCGTCCGATCCGCGCGGGTATACAGAGGTCGTTCCCGTGTCGGCGATCCCGCCGAAGGGGGACGGCGGTGGGGCGGTAACCGAGGAAACGATCGGCGGCAGTCCTGTTGTCGGCGCGGTGGCGATCAAGAATACCAGCGGTGTCACGTACGATACGGCATCGTTGCTTGCCGACCGCCTTGAGCCCGTCACGGGGGATGAGGTGCAGGTGCTGATCGTTCACACCCATGCCTCCGAATGTTATATGTCGTATTATGCAGGGTATTATAACGCCGACGATCCGACACGAAGTGACGATCCTTCGCAAACGGTGGTGGCGGTCGGAGAGACCATTGCCCGCGAATTGCGTGCGCGAGGGATCGGGGTGATCCACGATACCACCCGCCACGATATGACCTACTCAGGGGCGTATGCGCGGTCGGCGGAGACAGTCAAGCGTCATCTGGCGGCACACCCGACCATCCGTGTGGTACTCGACATCCATCGCGATGCCGTTATGTACGAGGACGGCACCAAGGTAAAGCCGACCGCGACGGTGGACGGTCAAAAGGCGGCACAGGTGATGATGATCGTCGGCGGTACGAGCTCCGAGGAGCTTCCGAATCCGCATTGTAAGGAGAACCTCCGCCTCGGGCTTCAGCTTCATAACGCACTCGAGACGGCACACGGCGGTCTGATGCGGCCGCTGTATCTGATGGATGCGCGGTATAATCAGGAGTTGCACGCAGGTTCGTTGCTGTTGGAGGTCGGCACCGATGCCAACACGCTGTCAGAAGCCCTTTACAGCGGACGGCTGATCGGCGAACAGCTGGCGTTATTGCTGTCAAACGGCGGTTCATAAAAGTTTTACTTGCACTTCTTTAAAAGGAATAGTACAATAAGGTATGACTTTAAAGCAAAGGAAAGGGGGGAGCGGTTATGCTCGGACGGATCGGAGCGGTAGGCTTGTGTGTTTGTCTGATGCTCGGCGTCGGTGTTATGCCTGCGGCGGCAGAGGAAACGACAACATCTTCCGTCACGTCTACCACCGCCGCTCCCGCAGAGAAGGCGTTCTCGCTGTTGTCGGCGGAGGCAACCATCGGTGATCCGACGGCGACCGCTGTGTATACGGCGGAAGGGGCCTTGTCCGTCACCGCGACGGAGGCGGGCGCGACGGTGGCCGTTGAATTCTCGCAGGAGATCGATCTGGAGACGATGCGCTATCTGCAGCTGTCCGTGAATGCACAGGTACCGTTTAACCTGGCGTTGAAGCTCAGCGGTGCGGAATACGATCTGTATCCGCAGATAAAAGGCCCCTCGTGGTACGAGGCGTTTCAGGGCAGAGCGCCCTCGGCGGACGAGGGGGTGGCGGCAGGCGAGTATACGATGGCGCTCGACGTGCGGCATTATGCGGATTATAACGGGCTGGCGCTCCGTGAGGACGGCACAACGACGCTTAAAAGCGTCTACCTGACGTTATATGCGCCCGGTACCGTAACGGTGTCGCATCTAAAGCTCGGCGAATCGGCGAGCTTTACGACCGCCGACGGCAAGAGCGGCACGGCGGCGACCACGGTGGCCCCCATCACGACACACAGCGATACGACAAAGCTCCCGACGAAGTATGCGTACTACGACGGCGGGGATATCGCCGCGATCGATGATACCATCCGTCGCGAGGAGACGTCCCCGGCACCGGTGATCGCCATGATCACGGTCGGTGTCCTGTTGGTGGCGGCGATGATCCTGCTGACGGTGCTGAAAAAGCGGCGGGAGCGGATCTCGCTGGAAGAGGAAACGGAAGACTGAACGGTAAAAGCGAAGGCTTGTCCTTCGCTTTTTTTGTCGTTGCTGTCACATTTCGGGCGGCAACGTCGTCTATACCTTATAGAAAGGATGTGAAGCGAATGACGGATGAACAGATCGTGGAGGCGTGCTTCCGACGCGATGAAACGGCGCTCGACCGCTTGCAGGAGCAATACGGCGGCTACTGCAAAACGGTGGCACGGGGCATCCTCGGCGGGGAAGCGGAATGCGAGGAATGCGTCAACGATATGCTTCTCCGCGTGTGGGAGGCCGTTCCGCCTGCCCGTCCGCACGATCTGCGGGCGTACGTCGGACGTGTTACCCGCAACCTGGCGCTTGACCGCCTGAAGGCGGCGTACACGCAAAAGCGCGGACGCGGAACGGGATGCGATGCGTTGGAGGAATGGGAAGCGGAGCTGCCGTGCGGTGCTGTAGAGGATGAGGTGATGTGGCGCGATCTGTTTGATCGCTTTCTGGAGACACTGCCGAAGCTGTCCCGCATCATTTTTGTCAAGCGCTATTGGCATATGCTGACGGTAGCCCGTATTGCCGAGGAATTGGATATCAAAGAGGAGCGTGTCAGGGCACAGCTGTCCCGCACGCGTAAAAAGATGAAAACGTTTTTGGAGAAGGAGGGCGTGACGGTATGAGTGAGAGAACCCCGTTATCGGTGTTCGGCGACATTGACGAACGCTATGTGAAGGAAGCGGAAACGGCGAAGGTAAAAACCGTGTCGCGATGGCTGACGGTCGCGGCGGCGGTCGCGGTGATGGCGCTGACCGTCGGCTTTGCGGTGGAGCAATTCGTGATGCCGCCGATCACCGCGGGCGACCGAACGCATTTGTGTGAAGTGCATACGGAGCCTTCGGAGGAAGAGTTCGGTCTGACGCGTCGTCACGCTCCCCGCATTCGGTATGAGGGACGCTGGTACAGCTACGGCGGGCCGTGTTCGTGGAAACCGCCTGTCGGAGAACCCCCGCTCACGACCGTGTACCGCGATGCGGGATGCACCGCCTGTGACGGCACAAAAGGCGGACGGGAGGATGTCGCAGGGGTGCTGTTTGCCGTCCCCGGGATGGAGCCTTCCGAGTTTGTGCTGATGCGGTATGCGGACGGGCAGTACCTGCTGTTCGCGGCACAAGATCTCCCCGTGGCCGAAAACGGCAGGGAGCTGTTTGACGAGCGGTATGCTGTGTGCGAACGCACCGTTGAGGTACGCGCACAGACCTATCGTGAGGCGCTCGACGGCGTGTATCCGACGATGACGATGGCGGTGGAGGATCCCTTGACGGTGCGATTTTTGGAGGCGCTGTGCGAAGCGGAGCTGACGGAGGAGCTGCAAAGCAAGGC
>JAFQMR010000191.1 GCA_017396175.1 Clostridia bacterium | reverse complement strand
CGCGTGCAGTGTGTATCATAGAGCCAAAGGGGGAGTATGCTATGGGAGAACAGGCTAAGACAGCCGCTCTTTGGGGACTCGTCACGGTTGTGATGCTGGTGACGTGCTGGATCGTGTTTGTTACGACGCCGCCGATTTTTCCTTCGTACGTATCGGTCCCCGCGGCTGAAGCACAAACGGATTTGGAAGAATACCTGGAGCGCTTCGGAAAGGTGGATCTGAACCATGCCACCATACAGGAGATCGGTGCGTTGCCGCAGATCGACGATGATCTGGCGATGAGAATCATGATGGAACGCGACCGACGTCCTCAGGGCTTTACTGCAACAGAAGAGCTGCTTACGGTCGACGGTGTGACGAAGGAGCTTCTTGATTTATGGAAAAACTTGCTGTACTGCGGATAAAAAACCTTGTTTTTCGACGCAAAACGGTTGCACGATGAGGCGTTATTTGTTATAATTAAGAGTAGAATTGTCTTAATTGGGAGGTTTTATTTTGAACGTAACGTTGATTGCCCATACCCCCGATCCCGAAAAGGTGGTAGCGTCGGCCGCCAAGCTGTGCTACAGCAGCAGTGACGTGCAGACCTTGATGGATAATCTGACTCCCGAAAAGGTGGACAGCTTTGTGCAAATGCTGGCGTCCTACGGTCATGAGAGTCCGGTGGAGCATGTCAGCTTTACCTTTGGCATTGAGGGAGTATCGCGCAGCTGTACCCATCAGCTGGTGCGCCATCGCATTGCTTCGTACAGTCAGAAAAGCCAGCGCTATGTCAGCGAAAAGGGCTTTGAATATATTACCCCGCCTGCGATCGCAGACGATCCCGAAGCGCTGTCGCGCTTCGAGGAAACGATGGCGGCGGTTTCCGATGCCTATAACGATCTTGCCGATCTGCTGGAAGCAAAGCATACCGCCGCATTGACAGAAGCGGGTAAAACCCCCGAAGAGGCGGCAAAAATTGCCCGTAAGGCGGCGATTGAGGATGCGCGCTTTGTACTGCCGAATGCGTGTGAGACAAAGATCATTGTAACGATGAACGCCCGTACGTTGCTTAATTTCTTCCATCATCGTTGCTGTAACCGTGCGCAATGGGAGATCCGTGCCGTGGCGCAGGAAATGCTTCGTTTGTGCCGTGAGGTGGCGCCGACGCTGTTTTCGCATGCGGGCCCTTCCTGTCTGAACGGGCCGTGTCCCGAGGGCGCTATGACCTGCGGTCGTATCAAGGAAATGCGCGAACGCTATGCGTCGAAGAAATGAGGAATGTGAAATGGCAAAGCTGATTGTACTTGACGGCTTGGACGGCAGCGGAAAAACTACGCAGCTGGAAGCGGTTGATGCGTGGATGACGGCAAACGGGATTCCGCATAAACAGATTTCGTTTCCCGATTATGCACAGCCGTCTTCGACGCTTGTCCGTCAGTATCTGAACGGAGATTTCGGCGGGACTCCCGATGCCGTCAACGCGTACGCGGCATCGTCGTTTTATGCGGTTGATCGCTATGCCAGTTATAAGAGCTTCTGGCAGGAGGCTTACGAAGACGGCACGGTGATCCTTGCGGCACGGTACACGACGTCGAATGCGATTCACCAGATGTCCAAGCTTCCGCCCGAAGAGTGGGACGGATATCTTCGGTGGCTTGCGGATTACGAATACGATCGCCTCGGCTTGCCCTCACCCGATCTGGTGCTGTTTCTCGATATGCCGCCCGAGGTATCACAAAAGCTGATGACCTCGCGTTATGAGGGCGACGAAAACAAAAAGGATATTCATGAACGCGATCGCGCGTACCTCTTGAAATGCCGAAATGCGGCGCTCTATGCGGCGGAGCACGACGGATGGAAGGTGATCCCTTGTGCCGAACAGGGTGAGCCGCGGACGATCGAGGCGATCACCGCGTCGATCACATCACTTTTGGAGTCGGTGCTGTGATGGTTTTTGAGACGGCTTGCGAAGCGGATCGTGATGCTGTTCGCGCCCTTTGGACGGAAGCGTTTACGGACGATACGCCCGAGGATGTGGACGCGTTTTTGGAACGATGGTTTGCGAGTGATGCCGTGTTGCTTGTGCGGGACGGCAATACGGTGGCATCGATGCTGTTTTTGCTTCCTCAGTCGCTTTGCATCGGAGAGCGTGTCCTTACGGCAGGGTATATTTATGCCGGAGCAACCGCCGTTTCTTATCGCGGACAGGGACTCTATCGACGCTTGCTTGACTTTGCTTCCCGCTATGCGGAGCAACGGGGGATGGCGGCGCTGTTTCTTCATCCTGCCGATGAGAGCCTTGCGGATAGCTACGTTCGAATGGGGTTTACCGTTCCGATGACCTGTGCGCCGACGATGGACGTTGAGCAAACAGGTGATCGGACGCTGCTGAGTGCTGCGGAGTATCGTACGGCCCGAAAGAGAGCGCTGGCGGATGAAGCGGCCTATATTGACTGGACGGTCGATGCGCTTGATTATGCGTTGACCTGGTGCCGTGCAGTACGGGCGGGAGAGTCGGTTGCGTTACTCGGTGAGCGTAGCGGACAGCCGGTTGCTTGGGAATGCTTCGGTGCATTGCCGTTGCCTGCGGGCGGCGGTCGGTCTCCGGGAACGGCTGAGACGGTCGGACTGATGAAATGGCTCGATGAGTCGGACGGTTCCTGCCCGTCGACTGTGTATATGGGCTACGGATGGGAATAAAAGGAGTGTTAAAAATGGTGTATGTGTTTCTGGCACAAGGCTTCGAAGAGATGGAGGCCGTTGCGCCGATCGATCTGTTGCGCCGCGCAGGATGCGATGTGCAAACCGTGGCGGTCGGCTCTTCCCGAACCGTAGTCGGCTCGCACGGCATTCCGATGACGGCTGATATCACAACCGCAGAGGTGAAAACCGGCGGTCTCGAAGCAGTGATCCTGCCGGGCGGTATGCCCGGTACGCTTCATCTGGAGGCGGATGCGACGGTTCAGGCCATGATCGATACGGCGGTTTCACGACAGCTGGTGATCGGTGCAATCTGTGCGGCTCCGAGTATTCTCGGACACAAAGGACTGCTGGACGGTAAGAAAGCCGTTTGTTTCCCCGGGTTTGAGGATGTACTGCGGGGTGCGCAGGTGGTATCGTCGACGGTGGTGACCGACGGTCGCTTCGTTACGGCAAAAGGTGCGGGAGCTGCGACGGAGTTTGGCCTTGCACTTGTCAATTTGTTGGTGTCTCCCGAAAAAGCGCGGGAGCTGAGAGAAGGAATACAATGCAAATAACGGATATTCGTCCGATCAAACAGGAGCTTCGTGAAAAATACAAAGCGGCCCGCCGTGCTATGGAGCCGTCTGTGAAGGCGGAAAAGGATCGTCGGATCGCCTCGTCTGTCCGTCGCCTTTGGCAATACGACAAGCATGATACGTTGCTTTGCTATGTGTCTACCGCGATTGAAGTGGATACGCGACAGATTATCGAACAAGCCCTGAAGGATGGGAAACGGGTGGCGGTACCGCGCTGTGTGCCGGGAACGCGCCAAATGGAGTTCTACTATATTCATTCGCTCGATGAGCTGGAAAAAGGGACGTTCGGTGTGCTTGAGCCGCGTCCCGATCCGACTCGCCTTCTGACCGATATGCAAAGCGGGCTGTGCCTGATCCCGGCGTTGTGCTATGATCTGAGCGGCTTCCGTCTTGGGTACGGCAAGGGGTATTATGACCGCTTCTTGGCATCTTTCGAGGGATCGCTTGTCGGGCTGTGCTATAGTGACGGTATCGAGCGAAATTTACCGCACGGACGATACGATCGCCCTGTGGAGACGTTGGTGACGGATCAGTTTATTCGGCGCATTGACCGCCGACACTAATTTTTGAAGATGGAGGGATCAACCTGTGAGTTCGGATAACAAAAGCAACGATACGCTGGATTCAATGCTCGCAGATCTGGATTCTGTGATCGGACGCTCGTCTGAGGCGAAGCGGGACCGAGTGAATCTTGAAGCCCCGACCGCCGCGGGCGAGCAACAGACATACGTAAGTCTGGAGGAGCGAGAGGAGGCAACCTCGGCAACAGCAGAGCCGATGTTTACGCCGCCGACGCCGCCGTCGTTTGATGCGACGAGGGTGCTTGATGACCTGATGTCCGAGGAGACGCGGGAAGCGGACGGCGACGAGGATATGAAGGTGTTCGGCGATGAGCGTGCCGATGACAAGCAGGCTGCCGCCATGAGCGGTGTGAGCGGTGCGACGCAGGTGATCGCGGGCGGAGAGTCCGAAGAGAAGACAGCGGCACCGAAAGAAAAAACCAAGAAGCCGCGTAACGAAGCGCTCGGATGCCTGAAATCCATCATCTATGTTGTACTGGTTCTCGGCCTTGCTTCGTTGATGGGGTACTATGCGGCGTGTGCCGTGGTGGATGTTATGGGCTTGTATGTGGACGGTACCACGGTGCGCATCACGGTGGAGCAGGGTGACAGCACCCAAGAGGTTGCGGAACTGCTCAAGCAGGAAAAAATCATCGAATTCCCACTGGTGTTTCGTGTGTATTGCCGTTTCACAGGGAACGATGCCGTTTTCCATCCCGGTAACTATGTGGTATACCGCGGTATGGATTATAACGCCATTGTGGACGAACTCAGCCAGAGTGAGATGTCCGAGACGGTCACGGTTATGGTGCCGGAAGGCACGTCGCTGGAAGGCGTGGCAGAGCTGATGGAAGAGAACGGCGTATGCACTGCGGAGGATTTTTATAAAGCGCTTGAAACCTTTGATTACGATCAGTACGATTTCTTTAAGGAAATCTCCGCCGAACAGCGCAAGGACCGCACCTATCTGGCGGAAGGGTATCTGTTCCCCGATACTTACGAATTTTACCTTGATGATGCGGCAAGCTCGGTTATCGAGCGTATGATCGACAACTTTGAAGCGCGTATGAGCGATGCGTTTGATACGATCAAGGCCTCGGGACGCACCGTGGATGAGATCGTGACGGCGGCTTCGATCGTGCAACGCGAAGCGGGCAACGGCGAGGATATGCCGCGCGTGATGCGTGTTATTCTCAATCGCCTTGATAATCCGTCGAGCTTCCCGCGTCTGGAGATGGACTCGACACAGGATTATCTGGAAGGACTTGAGCACATCAACGGTGCGGCGTATAAGAGCGCTTACGATACCTATGCTAAGGAAGGAATGCCTGTCGGCGCGATCGGCAACCCCGGTCTGCAAGCGCTTAACGCGGCGATCAATCCCTCGCAGGAACCCGAAATTCTCAACTGCTATTACTTTGCCAGTATTGTCGAAAAAGGCACTACGGCGTTCTTTGAGACGTTTGAGGAGCACGAGGCGTATTGCATCGAGCACGGCATCGGTATGTACGGTTAAATGCATATGATGATAAAACCGGAATTGTTATCTCCTGCAGGGGATGCCGACCGTCTGGAAGCCGCCTTGCTGTACGGCGCGGACGCCGTGTATCTGGCAGGGACGTCCTTCGGAATGCGTACGGCTTGTAAAAATTTTGATAACGACGCGCTTGCGCAGGCCATCTCCCGCGTGCATGCGTGCGGTAAAAAGGCGTATGTGACCTGTAACGTTTTGCCGCGTAACGAGGAGGTGCGTCAGCTTCCGTCGTTTTTGGAATGGGTGGATGCCGTCGGTGCCGATGCGCTGATCGTTGCCGATATCGGCGTTTTGCCTCTCGTGAAACGCCACGCTCCGCACACGGCCGTTCATGCATCCACTCAGCTCGGCGTTGTCAATTATGCCACCGCGTCTATGCTGTGGGATATGGGCGTGTCCCGTGTGGTGCTTGCACGTGAAATGAGTCTGGAGGAGATTGCGGATCTGCGTGCGAACACGCCCGCGTCCCTGGAGCTGGAAGCGTTTGTGCACGGCGCTATGTGTATGGCCGTGTCGGGCCGTTGTATGTTTTCTTACTATCTGGCGGGGCGGGATGCCGGACGCGGTGATTGCTCTCAGCCTTGTCGCTGGGGGTATGAGTTCATTGAGCCGCATCGTCCCGATCGCGTGATGACGGCGGAGGAACACGGCAAAGGCACGTATCTCTTTAATGCGAACGATTTGAATATGCTGTCCTATATTCCTCAGCTTACCGAGGCGGGCGTCACGTCCTTCAAGATCGAAGGACGTGCCAAGGCGGCTTATTATGTAGCCGCGATCACCAATGCATATCGTCACGCGATCGACGCCTATGAGGCATCGGGCTATTCGCCGACGTTTACATTGCCATCCTGGATTGCCGAGGAGGCGAACAAGGTCAGCCATCGTCCGTACAGCACAGGCTTTTACTTCGGTCAGCCGACGCAAAATAACGCCTTCGGCGGGTATGTGCGCTCCTATGAGGTGGCGGCCGTGGTCACGGGGTATGCCGACGGACGGTTACTGCTTCGCCAGCGCAATCGGTTTTCGGAGGGCGACACGCTTGATGTGTTGTCGCCCGATGGGGAGCCTTGCCTGATCACCGCATCGGATATCCGAAACGGTGACGGTGAATCGATCCCGAATACACCGCATCCGGATATGGAGCTTTCGATCGCGTGTGACAGAGCCTTTCCGATCGGCGCGTTGCTTCGCCGTGAACGACTTGAGGATATTACTACCGCGTGAAAACAACGGATTAGTCAGCCTCCTTTTTGGGTATACTCCCGAAAAGGAGGCTGTTTTTATGAAAAAACGGGTGTATGCTCTTCTCGGCGGCATTGTGCTTTTGCTCGGAACGGTTTCCGCGAGGCTTTGGGTGCTGTCGCGTGACTCTCTTGAAGCCGCGTCGGTACAGCAATCCTCCCGCGTTCAGACGATCGCGGTCTCGCGCGGAACGCTGTACGATCGCTATATGCAACCTCTTGTCAACCGGTATTACGGTGTAAAAGCCTCTGTGACACCGTACGAACCCATGTTGGAGGCGTTACGTATGCACGGCGAAGAGGAGGCTGAACGGTATGTGAAGGGGTGCGCTTCCGAAGGGGAGCGCGTGGTGGTACCGCTTTCGTCCTGGCTTCCTCCGACGGTCGGGATAGCGCAGGTATGGGCGCCTGACCGTTACGGCGCGGAGGCGCTTGCCTGCCATTTGATCGGCTATATCAACGGGGATTCTGCGGGTGTCAGCGGAATGGAAAAGATATTTGATGAGGTGCTGTCCCGATACAGCGGCAGTGCCTCTGTATCCTATCAGGTCGATGCGTTGGGACGGGCGGCACTGCAAGGGGCAGGACGTGTTGAAAACACGTTGCAAAATGCCAAAGGCGGTGTGGTGCTGACGTTGGATGCGCAGATTCAGGCAATGGTTCAACAGACAGCCGCCGAGCGGTTAGAACGCGGAGCGGTGCTGGTATCATCGGCGGATAGCGGAGAGATTCTGGCGGCCGTCAGCCTGCCGCTCTTTGATCCGAATCGTGTGGAGTCGGCATTATCGCGGGAGGATTCTCCGCTTCTTGACCGCACGCGTATCAACTATGACCTCGGATCTGTGTTTAAGCTGGTGACAGCCGCCGCCGCGTTGGAAAACGGAATCTCTCCTGATACGGTGTATGTTTGTCGCGGGTGTTGCCGTTTGCAGGGAGCAACGGTATATTGTCATAATCCTCTCGGTGACGGTGCTCTGACAATGCGGGAGGCGATGATACGCTCCTGCAATTGTTATTTTATTGAACTTGCACTGGATTTGGGAGCGGATACTATTCGGGAACTTGCGCAGCGCTTCGGGTTTTCTGCGGCGCTTGATATCGTCGACGGCTATGAGACATCCCGCGCACTGATGCCGACAGAGGATGAATTGACCGTGGAAGCGGCTCTTGCGAATTATGCGATCGGACAGGGGACGCTGATGGCGACACCGTATCATATTCAGGCGTTGATGACTTCCTTGGTTCGCGACGGTGTATGGTGTGTGCCGTCGATCTACCGTGGTGAGGTGAACGAAAAGGGAGAGACGGTGGGAACGGCACCGAAGCCCGAGGAAGAGCGTGTGTTGTCTGCACGGACGGCAAAAGAGCTTCGCTCTATGCTGGAAGCGGTCGTGCGTGAAGGGACGGGACAGGCGGCCATGCCGACGGAGGGCACAGCGGCGGGGAAAACAGGAACGGCGGAAACCGGCTGGAGCATCGACGGGGAGCCGGTGGTGCAAAGCTGGTTTACGGGATATTATCCTGCGGAGAATCCCGCCTATATCATTACGGTATTGTCGGAAAACGGCGGAACAAACGGACGGACAGCCGCTCCGGTGTTTCGCGAGGTTTGCGAGGAACTGACGCGTGCCGGACTTGTCGAAAAAGCAACGCCGAACGCTTGACAATACTGAGAAAAAGGTTTATACTAAGTAGCGATATGTAAAAAGCTGTGACGAGGAAGATGACGTGCTTTGGCACCCAGAGAGGATCACCCGCGCGAAAAGCGTTGGCTGAAAGGGGATCTGTGCTTTAGAGAAGCCCGTCAGGCCGCCTTCTGAGCTTCGCGGTGAGGAGCCGCGCGTACCCTCTGCGTTAAAGAGAAGAAAAGCGGCTGTTCCGAAACGGTACGGCAAGCTGGGTGGTACCACGGAAGTCTCCGTCCCGGATGATCAGGGCGGAGATTTTTTTATGTTGTCTGTAAATGAAAGGAGATATACACTATGCAATGGACAGGACTGAACGAACTGCGTGAAAAGTATCTGGCGTTTTTCGAGAGCAAGGGACATCTTCGCTTGCCGAGCTTTTCGCTGGTTCCGAAAAACGACAAATCGTTACTGCTGATCAACTCGGGTATGGCACCGATGAAGAAATACTTCACCGGCGAAATCACGCCGCCCCGCAAGCGCGTGACCACCTGCCAGAAGTGCATCCGCACGCCCGATATCGAGCGCGTCGGTAAGACGGCTCGCCACGGTACATATTTTGAAATGCTCGGCAATTTCAGCTTCGGTGATTATTTCAAGCATGAAGCGACCGCCTGGGCTTGGGAGTTCTGCACCGAAGTGCTGGAGCTTCCGAAGGATCGTATCTGGATCTCGATCTATGAAAACGATGATGAGGCGAAAGATATCTGGGTGAATGAGGTCGGTGTCGATCCGTCTCACATTGTGCGCCTCGGAAAAGAGGATAACTTCTGGGAGCACGGCAGCGGTCCTTGCGGCCCTTGCTCCGAGCTGTATTTTGATCGCGGCGAGGAATACGGTTGCGATAATCCGAACTGCGGCGTCGGGTGCGAATGTGACCGCTATGTTGAATTCTGGAATCTCGTGTTCACGCAGTTTGACAGCGACGGCAACGATCATTATACGCCGCTTGAGCATCCGAATATCGATACCGGTATGGGACTTGAGCGTCTGGCGTGCATTATGCAGGGCGTCGGCAATCTCTTTGAGGTTGATACCGTGCAGAACATTATGAAGCATATCAGCTCGATCGCAGGGGTTACCTATAAGGAAGATGAGAAGACCGACGTGTCGCTCCGCGTGATCACCGACCATATCCGCTCCACCGTCTTTATGATCGGTGACGGTGTGATGCCCTCCAACGCCGGACGCGGCTATGTGCTTCGTCGACTGCTCCGTCGTGCGGCGCGCCACGGACGTCTTCTCGGTATCCGTGAGCCGTTCCTTTATAAGGTGGCAGAGACGGTTATCGCTGAGAACCATACGGCGTATCCCGAGCTTGCCGATAAGCAGGATTTTATCCGCACGCTGATCGAAAAGGAAGAAGAGGCCTTCGGCAAGACAATCGACGGCGGTCTCTCGGTGCTTGATTTTATGCTCAGCGAGCTTCAGGGTGATACCCTGTCGGGCGAAAATGCGTTCAAGCTGTATGATACGTACGGCTTCCCGATCGATCTGACGCGCGATATTCTTGAAGAAAAAGGCTTCAAGGTCGACGAAGAGGCGTTTGCTAAGCTGATGGCGGAACAGCGTACCCGCGCACGTGATGCGCGTAAGGATGCGGGCGCCGATGCATGGAAGGGCAAGGCGGCGGCCATCGAACAGCTTGAGCCCGGTCAGTTTGTCGGTTATACAACGCTCGAAACAGAAGCGACCGTCACCGCGATCGTGAAGGATAACGAAGCGGTGGACGCGGTTACCGAGGGTGAAGAAGCCATTGTGGTGCTGGATGTGACGCCGTTCTACGCGGAAAGCGGCGGACAGGTCGGCGATATCGGCCTCTTGTCTGCGGAAGGCGGCCAGTTTGAGGTGTACGAGACCTTTAAGGGACAAAACGGCGTTGTCGCACAGGGCGGTGTCCTGCAGAGCGGCGATCTCCGTGTCGGTGATACCGTAAAGGCGACAGTGAATGCCGAAACCCGTTCTGCCACGATGCGTAACCACACGGCGGCCCACCTGTTGCAGGCCGCTCTGCGCGAGGTGCTCGGCTCCCATGTCGAGCAGGCCGGCCAACTGGTAGACAGTGCAAAAATGCGCTTTGACTTTACGCATTTTGTGGCGATGACTCCCGAAGAAATTGCTAAGGTTGAAACGCTTGTGAACAGCTGGATCTTTGATGCGATTCAGACGGATATCCGCGAAATGCCGATTGATGAAGCCAGAAAGCTCGGTGCGATGGCTCTCTTCGGCGAAAAGTACGGCGATGTGGTTCGTGTTGTGAACGTACCGCAGGTGTCGATCGAATTCTGCGGCGGTACCCATGTGTCCAACACGGCACAGCTCGGTCTGTTCCGTATTGTGTCGGAATCCTCTGTGGCGGCGGGCGTGCGTCGTATCGAAGCGGTGACGGGTACCAATGTTCTGGCCCTTCTCAACCAATACACGGCACAACTCAACGAAGCGGCCGCTGTTTTGAAAGCAAATTCCCGTGACGATTTGACGCGCCGTGCAACGCAGGTAATGGCGGAAGCGAAGGATATGCAGAACAAGCTTGCCGAGGCAGAGCGTAAGCTTGCGTCCGGTAAGCTCCATTCGATGATCAATAACGCCAAGGAACATAAGGGCATTAAGGTGATGTCGGCTATGCTGTCCGATCTTGACGGCGATGCGCTTCGTACCCTTGCAGATCGCGCCCGCGATATCGACGAAGGCAAGGCGGTGGCTTTGCTGGCGGGTGTCAATACGGCAAACGGTACGGTCACGTTCTGCTGCTGCTGCGGTGCGGCGGCTGTCAAGCTCGGTGCCAATGCGGGCACGATCGTGCGCAAGGCGGCTGAAATCTGCGGTGGTCGCGGCGGCGGGCGTCCCGATATGGCGATGGCCGGCGGTAAAGATATAGACAAGGTGGATACGGCGCTTGCGGAAGCGGTGAAGCTGCTTGACGCCATGCTGCAGGATTGATGGGAGGCACAACGGATGGATTGCATTTTTTGTAAGATCGTGAACGGTGAGATTCCGAACAATACGGTATACGAGGACGATCGTGTGCTGGCGTTTTACGATATCGAGCCGAAGGCTCCCGTGCATGTGCTGGTGATCCCGAAACAGCATTTGCGAGGCGCCGATGCTGTTTGTGAAGAGAATGCGTCGGTGGTGGCGCATATCTTCACAGTGATCCCGCAGATCGCCTCGAAGCTCGGATTGACCGATTACCGCGTGGTAACGAACAACGGTGCCGACGCGGGACAGACGGTACATCATCTGCATTTTCATATTCTCGGCGGCCGTACACTCGGAGAAATGGGCTGATCATTTATGAAGTATATCATCATGGATCTGGAGTGGAACGGTGCATACTCCAAAAAGGCACACGGCTATTTCAACGAGATCATTGAGATCGGCGCCGTTGCCTTTGATGAGGCTATGCAGCCTTGCGGCACGTTTCACGAGGTGATCACGCCCGTTGTCAGTAAAAAGCTGTCGCGGATCGTCAAGGACCTGACGCATATTACGCAGGAAGAGCTTGAGCAAAACGGCGGTTCGTTTGAAAGTGTTATGACGGCGTTTGAGGCTTGGGCTGGGACGGATGCGGCGGTTCTGACATGGAGCAATACCGATCTGCTCGTCCTGATGGAGAATTTCACGTTCTTTAAAGGAGAGCCTGCTGTTCCGTTTATGGCCTATTATGCGGATATTCAGCCCTTTTGTCAGAAGCGGATGGGGGAGGATACCTCTCAGCAGATGGGACTGTCTCGCGCCTGTGAGCAGCTTGGCATCAGCGCGGAGAACAGCGCGTTACATCGTGCGCTGGATGACAGCCGTCTCACAGCCAAGGTGTTTGTACGGTTGTTTGACGCTGAGGCGTTTGCTCCGTATCTGCGGCGTGTGGATGAGGATTTCTATAAGCGGATTTTGTATAAGCCGGTTGTCCTGAACGATATCAACCATCCGCTTATCAAACGAAGCGACTTGGCGTTTTCCTGTGAGAGCTGTGGGACCAATCTGCATCGCAAATCAAAATGGATCTTCAGAAGCCGTCATTTTTGTGCGGATTTTCTGTGCCGTTCATGTAAGAAGGTGTATACGGGACGCGTACAGTATAAGCAAACCTACGACGGCGTTGA
This sequence comes from Clostridia bacterium, assembly GCA_017396175.1. GTDB lineage: Bacteria > Bacillota > Clostridia > Oscillospirales > Acutalibacteraceae > RGIG1959. Next base: position 15,647 of record JAFQMR010000191.1, on the reverse strand, counting down.
GGTTCGACGCCGTCTGAAAGAAAAAGAAAAGGCCGTCAAGCCTGAAGCATCCGAAGCCGAATAAAAAAACAGCCCCGAACCGTTTATGGTTCGGGGCTGAACTTGTTATAAAAAGGATTTACAGCTGATTTGGCGTTTCGTAATCGGAAAAACGCTTGGCGTACATTTCCGCGTATTCGTGTGCATAGCCGATCATTTCGGGGAGCTTCTTTTCCACGTCGGACACCAGTTTCATTTGTGTACGCGTACGGAGCAGGTTCTGACCGCTGTAATCGGTGTGGAAATACACATCGCCGTTGAGATAGTCGGTGAGGAAGCGCACGGCAAGCTCATAAGCCATCACCTTGACGCTGATCGGCATCAGCTCGATCTCTTCGTTCGTCAGCAGGCTGTGAGTGCCCTTGATGAAACCTTTGGTGAACAGGCGGTACTTGTTGAGATCCATTTCCACTTTGTTCAGGTCGGGTTCATCCTCTGCGGCAGCACAGGCACCGCTGCGGATCGCATCGCCGAAGTCGTACAGCGAGGAGCCGGGCATAACGGTATCCAGATCAATAACACAGATGGCTTTGTCTGTCAGATTGTCAAACAAAACGTTGTTGATTTTGGTGTCGTTATGCGTAACGCGATATGGAATGCGACCGCTTTCGAGAGCACGGACAAGAACACCTGCATCGCTTTCGCGGGACAGAAGGAAGTCCACTTCGGCCTGCACGTCTTTGAGACGTCCTGCCGTGTCGTTTTTGATGGCGGTTTTCAGATCGGCAACACGGGAGATCGTGTTGTGGAAATTCGGAATGGTTTCGTACAGCGTGGTTGCGTCGTAATCGTTGAGATAGAGCTGGAATTCGCCGAAGGCACGGCCGGCTTCAAAGAAGTGATCGGCACTCGGCGCAATATTATAGGCGGTGGAATTCTCAACGTACTCATACGCACGCCAGAAGCCGTGCTCCGGACTTTCGTAATACGGTTGACCGTCCTTTGTACAAGCGAAGGACAGCACACGGCGTGCGTACACGCCGTCCGTTTCGATCATTTGTTGCTTGATGTGTTCGGTGACGCGCATGATATTCTCCATCACACGGTAGGGTTCACGGAACACGTTGGTGTTGATGCGCTGGAAGATAAAGCGACAGTTATGACCTTTCGGTGATTCGATAGTGACCAAGAATGTCTGGTTAATGAGGCCGGAACGGACGGGTTGATGGTCGATGTAGCGGCCTTCAATGTTGAAATGGGACACTATGGCTTCCATGGTATTTCTGGATTGCATAAAAATGACCCCTTTATGTTTTGTAAGGAATGCGCAAAATATGAGCTCCTTTCTATTAGTATACAACAAAACTTGAAAATAATCAAGTAAAATGAAAAAATTGTGACCGAATATGCAAAAAAAGCCCTATCGGATGCACGTCGTATCCGATAGGGCTTTTGAATTAGGACTCGGAGTGTTTCATACGATAAGAGAGCGTCATCAGACTGTCTCCCAGATGAACGTTCTCGACGATCACGCGTTCGTCATCGTCCCCGATATCGTAATGGCTGAAATTCCAGAACGCAAAGATATCGAGTGCTTTCAGACGGTCGACAAGCTCGGCGGCGGCGCCTTTCGGGATACACAGCACGGCAAGCTTCGGATGATGCTTGTTGCAGAATTCCTCCAGTTCATCCATAGAGCGCACCTGCTGATCCTTCACGGTTTTGCCGATGATAGCGGGAGAGTGATCGAATACGGCGCTGAGACGAAATCCGCGTTTACCGAAATCCAGATGATTTGCGACGGCGCGTCCGAGATTGCCTGCGCCGACAAGAATCGCATCAGTGATTTCGGATAAACCGAGAATTTTACCGATTTCATCGTGAAGCTGTTCTACGAGATATCCGTATCCCTGCTGACCGAATCCTCCGAAGCAGTTCAGATCCTGTCGGATCTGCGAAGCGGTCAGCCCCAGAAGAGATGACAGCTCGTTCGAGCTGATACGGACAACACCGTTTTTCAGCAATTCGTCCAGAAAGCGATAATAACGGGGCAGACGGCGGATTACCGCCATCGAAACGTTAGATGAGCGAGCCATACGCCACCTCTTTCGTCAGTTTTTGTTTTGCTCGCGTGTATAGTCGAGCAGGCCGCCCGCGAGGAGCATATCTACCTGACGCTTCGAGAAGCCGCCGTTAAGCGGAATCGAATCGCCGGTTGTCTTGTTTTCGAGGACGATCGGTTCTCCGTTTACAAGCTTCTCGCGGATGTTCGGCAGGCAGAGGGTGTCGCCGAGAGAGATACGGTCGTAATCCGCTTCGTTTTCAAATGTCAGCGGCACGATACCGGCGTTGATCAGGTTTGCTACATGGATACGGGCAAACGACTTTACGATCACCGCTTTGATGCCGAGATACAGAGGGGCAAGAGCTGCGTGTTCGCGCGAACTTCCTTGACCGTAGTTGACGCCGCCGATGATAAAGCCTTTACCGGCCGCTTTACAACGGGCAGGGAATTCCTCGTCGCAACGAGTAAAGCAATGCTCGGAGATGGCGGGAATGTTGGAACGGAGCGGAAGAATTTTGGCACCGGCAGGCATAATATGGTCGGTAGTGATGTTATCTTCCACCTTCAGCATCACGTCGGCCTCAATGGTTTCGTCGAGGGGAGCGGTCTGCGGAAACGGCTTAATATTCGGGCCGCGCAGGATCTCCACGCTGTCCATCTCGTCTTCGGAAGCGGGGCTGAGCACCATATTGTCATTGATAAGGAATTGCTCAGGCATCTCGATAACAGGGGCTTTGCCGAGTGTACGGGGATCGGTCAGAACGCCGGTCAATGCCGAAGCAGCGGCGACCTCGGGACTGACAAGATACACCTGTCCGTCCTTTGTGCCCGAGCGGCCTTCAAAGTTGCGGTTAAAGGTGCGCAGAGACACGCCTTGGCTGTTGGGGGACTGTCCCATGCCGATGCAAGGACCGCAGGCACACTCCAGGATACGCGCACCGGCAGCGATCAGATCGCCGAGAGCGCCGTTTTGTGCAAGCATATTATAAACCTGTTTCGAACCGGGTGCGATCGACAAACTGACATCGGGATGAACGGTCTTGCCCTTCAGGATGGCTGCCACCTTCAGCATATCGGACAGGGAGCTGTTGGTGCAGGAACCGATGCAGCATTGATCCACCTTGATGCTGCCGATTTCCTCAAGCGTTTTGACGGCATCGGGCGAATGCGGGCAAGCTGCCATAGGCGCAAGAGAGGAGAGGTCGATCTCGATGACTTCGTCGTATTCTGCGTCGGCATCGGGTTGCAGTTCAACCCAATCCTCACCGCGGCCCTGTGCCTCCATAAAAGCGCGGGTGATATCGTCGGAGGGGAAGATGGAGGTGGAAGCGCCGAGCTCCGCACCCATATTGGTGATGGTGGCACGCTCGGGAACCGACAACGTCTTGACGCCCTCACCGCCGTATTCAATGATCTTGCCGACGCCGCCCTTTACGGACATACGGCGAAGCACTTCAAGAATGACATCCTTGGCGGCAACCCAGTCGTTCAGCTTGCCTGTCAGGTTGACGCGTACCATTTTGGGCATAGTGATATAGTAGGTGCCGCCGCCCATCGCCACAGCAACGTCCAGACCGCCTGCACCGAAAGCCAGCATACCGATACCGCCGCCCGTGGGAGTGTGGCTGTCCGAGCCGATCAGGGTTTTACCGGGGATACCGAAGCGCTCCAGATGCACCTGATGGCAAATGCCGTTGCCGGGGCGCGAGAAGTAGATGCCGTGCTTTTTGCAGACCGACTGAATATAGCGATGATCATCCGCGTTTTCAAAGCCGGTCTGAAGGGTGTTGTGGTCGATGTACGCTACCGAGCGCTCCGTTTTAACACGGGGTACGCCGATCGCTTCAAATTCCAGGTAGGCCATCGTGCCGGTCGCGTCCTGCGTCAGCGTCTGATCGATCTTCAGACCGATCTCACTGCCGACCTTCATTTCGCCGCAAACCAGGTGATCACGGATGCATTTTTGTGCCAGGGTAAGACCCATGGGTAATCAACTCCTAAATAAAATTGGACATACTCTTTTTGCATTATACCGCGATTGTATAAACTTTGTCAATCGCCAAGAAGGAGTTTTTCGTGAACTTTCGGAATTTTTCGATGGGCAGGAAAGAAGAATGCAAAAATTTACAAATCCTTCTTTTTTCGGCGGAAATTCCACTTGTGATTCCGTATATTCGGTGATATAATTATCATTAACTATATATACCTATTTGTTTCTCCGTCATATACAGACGAGCATCGGAGGGATTCTATATGCGAATCGGAATTGATATCGGCAGTACCACCGTCAAGGTTGTGGTGCTGAATGAGCAGGATAAGGTGATCTTTCGCAGTTATGATCGCCATAAGTCTCGCGTCCGCGAAAAGACCGCCGAGGTGTTACGATCCTTATTGCCGCAGTTGAAGGGACAACCGGTACAGGCTGCTGTCACGGGTTCGGCCGGCCTCGGTGTCGCAAAGGCGGCAGACATTGAATTTGTACAGGAAGTGTTTGCAACCGCGGGAGCGGTTGAAAAATTCCGCCCCGAAACGGATGTTGTGGTGGAACTCGGCGGCGAGGATGCCAAGATCATTTTCCTGACAGGCGGCTTGGAGGAGCGGATGAACGGCTCCTGTGCCGGCGGTACGGGTGCGTTTATTGATCAGATGGCCACCTTGCTGGATGTTACTCCCGAGGAACTGGATCGCCTGAGCCTTCGTCACGAACGGCTTTATGCGATCGCGTCGCGTTGCGGCGTGTTTGCAAAGACGGATATTCAGCCGTTGATCAATCAGGGCGCCAAGAAGGAGGATATTGCCGCCAGTATTTTTCAGGCGGTCGTGAACCAGACCATTGCGGGACTGGCTCAGGGACGCGAGATCAAGGGGACGGTATTGTTCCTCGGCGGTCCGCTGTTTTTCTTCCACGGCTTACAGGAGCGGTTTGTCAAGACTCTTGCTTTGCCCGCGGATCAGGCCGTCTTTCCTGATAATGCGGATGTGTTTGTGGCACTCGGTGCCGCTTGCTATGCGGGAGAAAACAGCGCGACGGTACCGTTCGAAGAGCTGTTGGCTTCTATTGAGAATGCTTCCTCCAAAAGCGAAACAACGAATACCTTACCGCCGCTGTTTACGTCTGAGGCGGACTATACGGCGTTTTCGGAGCGGCATCGTCGTAACAGCCCTCCTGCGATCGATGCGGATCGCTACAGCGGAGAAGCTTATCTCGGTGTAGACGCGGGATCGACAACGACAAAGCTTGTGCTGATCACGCCCGAAGGGGGGATCCTTTACAGCTACTATGCCTCCAACAAGGGCAACCCTGTGGCGGTGGTGCATGAACAGCTGTACGAGATTTATCGCCGTTTCGGCGACCGTGTAAAGATTGCCGCCAGTGCGGTCACGGGCTACGGCGAGGACCTGATCCGCCATGCCTTTTCTATGGACGCGGGGCTTGTTGAGACGGTGGCTCATTACCGTGCGGCGCGTCATTTCAACCCGCAGGTCGATTTTATCATCGATATCGGCGGACAGGATATGAAATGCTTCAAGATCCGCGAAGGAGCGATCGACAGCATTCTGCTGAACGAGGCTTGCTCATCGGGATGCGGTTCGTTTATCGAAACCTTCGCAAAGGCTCTCGGTTATGATATTGCGGAATTCGCGCAGATCGGTTTGTTCGCGAAGCACCCTGTGGATCTCGGTTCCCGCTGTACGGTGTTTATGAATTCTTCCGTCAAGCAGGCACAAAAGGAAGGCGCGAGCGTTGAGGATATTTCGGCGGGCCTTTCGGTCAGTATCGTGAAAAATGCGATATATAAGGTGATTCGCGCGTCGGATCCTTCGGAACTCGGACAGCATATTGTGGTGCAGGGCGGTACATTTCTGAATGATGCGGTGCTTCGCAGCTTTGAAACAGAGCTCGGTGCGGAAGTGGTCCGTCCGACCATTGCCGGTGTAATGGGTGCCTACGGTGCGGCGCTTCACGCACGTGATCTGGCCGCAAAAACAGAGGGCTTTGTCGGCACCTTGCTTGACGGCGAGGCGCTTGACGCCTTTACGTATTCCGTGAAAACGACGCGGTGCGGTCTTTGCGGCAACCGCTGTCAGCTGACGGTGAATCATTTCGGCGGGGACCGTCGCTTTATTTCGGGCAACCGTTGTGAGCGTCCGCTCGGCAAGGAGAAAGCCCCCGAGCTTGACAATATGTTTACCTGGAAATATCGGTATCTCCGCTCACTTCACGGCGGCGAAAATCGTCGCGGACGCGTCGGCTTGCCAATGGTTCTCAATATGTATGAAATGCTGCCGTTCTGGCACGCATTCTTTACGTCTCTCGGCTATGAAGTGGTGCTGTCACCCGAATCAAGCCGTGAGCTGTACGCGGACGGCCAGTATACGATCCCATCGGATACGGCCTGCTATCCTGCAAAGCTCGCACACGGACACGTTGAAAAGCTGATCGATATGGGTGTGGATGCCGTCTTTTATCCGTGTATGCCCTACAATTTCGACGAGGGGCAGGGCGATAACCATTATAACTGTCCCGTTGTGGCGTACTATCCCGAATTGCTGGCGGCCAATGTCGGACGGCTGGAGCAGGTAACCTACTGGGCGCCGTATTGCGGTATTCACCGCCCGAAGGGCTTTGCGTCTCGTATGGCAACGTTCTTTGCCGAGCACGCCGGCATTCCGAAGGCGGAGGTAAGAGCGGCGACAAAAGCGGCGTATGCGGCGTATGATGCCTATGTGAAAGCGGTTCACGAAGAGGGCGCGGCCATGATCGCGCGGGCGCGTCGTGACGGTCGTCGGATCGTTGTGCTTGCAGGACGCCCGTATCATATCGATCCGGAGATCAACCACGGTATTCACGAAATGATTTCCTCGTTCGGACTGACCGTTGTGTCGGAGGATGCGGTGTCGGGGCTTGTGGATCCGCCTCGTGTCAACGTCCTGAATCAATGGATGTATCACAGCCGTTTGTACAGCGCCGCACAATACGTCACGACGCAAGCGGATATGCAGCTTGTACAGCTGGTTTCCTTCGGTTGCGGTATCGATGCCATCACGACAGATGAGGTGCGTCGACTGCTTGAAGACGGCGGTAAGCTGTATACGCAGCTTAAAATTGATGAGATCAACAACCTCGGTGCTGTGCGCATCCGTATTCGCAGTATGCTGGCGGCGGTTGAGGCGCGCGAAACCGAATAAAGAGGTAGATTCCTATGGCAAAACTGGTATATGATGACAGCGGGCGCTTACTCTTCACCGAAGAGATGCGCAAGGAGTATACGATCCTGTTTCCGCAGATGCTACCGACACACTTTAAAATGCTCGAAAAGATCTTCCGTATGCACGGCTACAATGCGGTGATGCTGACCACCACCCACAGCGGCATTGCGCAGGAGGGCTTGAAATACGTTCACAATGACACCTGTTACCCGGCGTTGCTTGTGATCGGGCAGATGATGGATGCTATCAAAAACGGCGGTTACGATCCGCATAAGGTGGCACTGATGATCACGCAGACGGGCGGCGGATGTCGTGCTTCCAACTATATCCATCTGTTGCGTAAGGCGCTCAAGCGTGCGGGATTTGATTACATACCCGTGATTTCGCTGAATCTGTCGGGTATGGAAAAAAATCCCGGCTTTAAGCTGGATCTGTCCTTCTTACTGCAGGCGGTTCACGCGCTGATCTACGGTGATCTGATTATGAATCTGGCAAACCAATGCCGTCCTTACGAGCTTGAAAAAGGGGCGACGGATCGCCTTGTTGAGGACTGGACGGAAAAGCTGGTCAAGGATTTCGAACGCGGTATTGCCGCCTTTCGTCATAAGCACGCTAAGGAGACGATGAAAGCGATCTGTGAGGATTTTGCCGCGCTGCCTGCGGACCGTTCGCATCCGCGTGTACGCGTCGGCGTAGTCGGAGAGATCTATGTGAAATATTCCCCTCTCGGCAATAACAGCCTGGAAGCCTTTTTGCAGAGTGAGGATTGTGAAGTGGTTGTGCCGGGCGTCATTGATTTTGCGATTTTTAAGTGTGATAACCGTTCGGAGGATCACCTGCTTTACGGCGGAAAGCTCGGTTCTTATATCCTGTCGAATACGTTAAAAAAGCTTTGCCGATTGTATCAGAATGATATGATAGAAGTGATGGGGCATTTTCCCGTGTTCCGCGTGCCCTGCACCTTTGAGCATCTGAAATCGCTCGTAAAGGGGTATCTCGGCTACGGAAACAAAATGGGCGAGGGTTGGCTCCTGACGGGTGAAATGCTGGAGCTTGTCGACAGCGGCACCTGCAATATCGTATGTACCCAGCCGTTCGGTTGCCTGCCGAATCACGTGGCGGGCAAAGGTATGGTGCGTCGTATCAAGCAACGCATGCCGCAGGCGAATATTGTCTGTATCGATTACGATCCCGGTGCCACACGTATCAATCAGGAGAATCGTATCAAGCTGATGCTGGCGAACGCCCGCCTGCAACAGCAACGAGAAACGGCGAAGACGGACACGGATACAACGGTTGCGGTTGTGTAAGTTTTCGATGAATAACACGGTGTCTGCTGTTTACACTAAGAGGTAAACGGGAGGTGCTGAATTATGAAACGGTTTTTCTTGAACAACGCGGACAGCCGTCCGGAATCGTCCGGCGGTGAGCGGATGATGACAGACAGTCGTTTGAAGGATCTTGTCGAAACGGGTTCGGTGACGACCTATAACGGCAAGCACGCGATCTATTGTCTGACGATCATCGGACAAATTGAGGGGCATTACACCCTGTCCCCGGATAACAAAAGCACAAAATACGAGCACGTTATTCCGCAACTCGTGGCGATTGAGGAAAGCGACGATGTTGACGGACTGCTCATTCTGCTGAATACGGTGGGAGGGGACATCGAAGCGGGACTTGCTTTGGCGGAGCTGATCGCGGGAATGCGAAAGCCGACGGTATCGCTGGTACTCGGCGGAGGACATTCGATCGGCGTGCCGCTTGCGGTGTCTGCCAAAAAGTCATTTATCGCGCCTTCTGCCACGATGATGCTTCATCCTGTGCGCACCAACGGTATGGTGCTTGGTGTACCGCAGGCATTTTCCTATTTTCGGAAAATGCAGGAGCGGATCGCGCGGTTTGTCACCGATAATTCGCATATGTCGTTTGCACGGTTTGACGAGCTGTGTATGGAGACCGATGAGCTGGTGACGGATGTCGGTACGGTTCTGGAAGGGGAGCAGGCAGTGGCGGAAGGGCTGATCGATTCGCTCGGTTCGCTGTCGGATGCCTTTGCGGCATTATATGAAATGATCGATGCACAGTCCAATTACGGTTAAGTCGTTACGGCGCCTGCTGACGGGCGCTTACATAGGAGATTAAAAAAGAGGAGAACATTATGGCTGCAAAAAAACATACCACCCGCACATCGGCGAAAAGGCCCGCAAAGCGTTCGTCGGGTTCCCGCGCGGCGGAACAAAAACAACATAAGGAGTCACACCGCCAGCGCAATGCCATTCTGTGCTTTGCGATCGCGTTGCTGTTGCTGTTTGCGGTATTGATTCCTGCGCCCGATGCGGCATTCTGGAACGCCATCCACAGCGGTATGTTCGGATTGTTCGGGATCGGCTCGTTTGCGGTGCCGGCGATCCTTGGGTATGTGGCAATCGCCACGGCTATGGATAAGGACAGCCGCACCATCACCAAGGTAACAGCGTTAAGCTGTGTTTTGCTTCTGATTACGGAAACCCTTATAGAGGTATTCGTTGCGGATGTGAGCGGCGATTATATGCTGTCGCTGCAGGCGGCCTTTGTGCGCGGAACAGCACTGTTCGGCGAAGGCGGTTTTAACGCGGGTGCCTGTGGTGCTCTTCTCGGCTTCCCGCTGGAAAGTTTGATGAGCGATATCGGTGCCAAAATCCTGTTATTCCTCGCCCTGTTTGTGTTTGTGATGCTGGTTACGGGCGCCACGCTTATGACGCTTCTCAAGCCGATTAAAAAGACGGCGGATTTTACGAAAGAGCGTATGATCAAAAAACGTGAAAAGCTCCGTGAAGCCCGCGAACGTGATGAGAACGAGGAGACGGAGGACGAACCGCTGCCTCCCAAGAAAGAGAAAACGCCGTCCTCTTCCAAGGGCATTGATATCGATATCGGTGACGGCTATTCGGAAGCACAGATCGAAAAGCCCGATCCGCGTAAGACTTTTGAAACGGCGGCTGAGGAGCTTCGCGAGGAGCGTAACCGCCCGCAGCTTCGTTTGGACGATATCATTGGTCGCGCTATGCCGCAACCGACGCCCGAGGCGGAAGAAGAGCCTGTTGAAACGATGACGAAGGAAGAGGTTCGCGAGGAAGAGGAGCTTGTAAAAAAACAAATCGAGGAGCAGGAACCCGTGAAGGAAAGCTATAGCTATCCTTCGCTGTCTCTCCTGAAGAAGCCGACGGCTGTGGATGATCGGCTGGCACGAGAAGAAATGCAAAATAACGCGGCTCTGCTTGTGCAAACGCTCAAAGAATTCGGTATCAGCGCTAAGGTGGTGGATATCTCCCGCGGCCCGTCGGTGACGCGGTATGAGCTTCAACCGAATGCGGGTGTGAAAATCAGTCGTATTACGGGACTGGCCGATGATATTGCCCTGCGTCTCGCAACGACAGGCGTCCGTATCGAAGCGCCGATCCCCAATAAGCCTGCGGTCGGTATCGAAGTGCCGAACAAGGTACGCGGCGCTGTGTGTCTGCGTGAATTGCTGGATACCGACGAATTCTCCGAGAAGGAGAGCCGTCTTACCGTTGCGCTCGGCCGCGATATCAGCGGTCAGATCGTCACCGCCGATCTGGCGTCAATGCCGCACCTGCTGATTGCGGGTACGACCGGTTCGGGTAAATCCGTGTGCACCAACTCGATGATCCAGAGTGTGCTTTTTCACAGCTCTCCCGAAGAAGTACGTATGATCCTGATCGATCCGAAGCAGGTCGAATTCAGTATCTATAACGGTATTCCGCATCTTCTTGTGCCGGTGGTGACCAACCCCCGTAAGGCGGCGGGCGCACTTGGTTGGGCGGTAACCGAAATGACCAATCGGTATGCCGCGTTTATGGAAAACGGTGTGCGCGAGATCCACTCGTACAATAAATTGGCACGAAGCAGTGATACCCTTCAGGTGATGCCGCAGATATTGATCGTTATCGACGAGCTGTCCGACCTGATGATGGCGGCGGGCAAGGAAGTAGAAGATGCGATCGTCCGTCTGGCTCAAATGGCGCGTGCGGCGGGTATGCACCTTGTGATCGCCACCCAGCGTCCCTCGGTGGATGTGATCACGGGCCTGATCAAGGCGAACATCCCGAGCCGTCTGGCACTGACGGTGGCTTCGGCGGTCGACTCGCGTACGATCCTCGACACGGGCGGTGCGGAGAAGCTGCTCGGTCGCGGCGATATGCTGTTCCACCCTGTAGGCTACGCAAAGCCCATCCGCGTTCAAGGGTGCTTTGTGTCGGATGATGAGGTGGCGGCTGTGGTTGAATTCCTGAAGACCTCTTCGGAATCGCAATACGACGAAAAGGTAGTCGATGAGATCAACCGCCAGGCAGAAGCGGCCGAACGTGCCGATACAAAGGGTGACGGCGAGGCGGCGTCCTCCGAGGGAGACGATATGCTTCCTCAGGCGATCGAAGTGGTTGTGGAAGCGGGGCAGGCATCCACCTCATTGCTTCAGCGCCGTTTGCGCGTCGGCTATGCGCGTGCGGGGCGTCTTGTGGATGAAATGGAGCAACGTGGTATTATCGGCCCGCACGAGGGAAGTAAGCCGCGTCAGGTGTTGATTTCGCGTCAGCAATGGCTGGAGATGCAGGCAAACCGTCCCGATCCGCAGCAAGGTGAAGACTAATATATCTGAGGAGATGTAGGAGAAAATGAGTAGATCTGCCGGAGTATTGATGAATGTGTCGTCGTTGCCGAGCCCCTACGGAATCGGCGTATTCGGCGATGAGACAAAGGCGTGGATCGACCGTATTGCGGCGATGCGCTTTTCCGTGTGGCAGGTACTGCCCTTCAACGTATTGAACATAGAAGGCTCACCCTACGGAAGCTGCAGTGCGTTCGCGGGAAATCCGCTGTATATTGATCCGCGCGGCCTTATGAAGCTGGGCCTCGTGACCAAGGCGGATGTAAAGGAATGTGAGTATGACGGCTCGCCCTATACAACCGACTATGATTTTGCGCGCCGTACGCGTATGGCGCTTCTCGAAAAGGCGTTTCAAAAGCTCACGCCCGTGTTGAAGAAGGCGATCGCGACTTTTGAAGAAACACATCCGTGGGTATCGGAATTCGCGCTGTATATGGCGGTGAAGGAGGCAAACGACGAAACGCCGTGGTGGACGTGGGAGGCAGAGCTTGCCGCGTATGAGCAGTGTGTACGGTGCTCTGAGCCGTTTGCTCAGCGAAAGGCGTTTTGGCTGTTTGTTCAATGGGTATTCTTCGAGCAATGGGAGGAGATCCATACCTATGCCGCAAAACGCGGGGTACGCGTGCTCGGCGATATGCCTATTTATGTATCGATGGACAGCGCGGATGTCTGGTGCCATCGCGATCTGTTTTGTATTGATCAGCGCACCTTCCGCCCCGATAAGGTGGCGGGGGTGCCGCCCGATTATTTTTCGGCGGACGGACAGCTTTGGGGGAACCCGCTGTACGATTGGAAAGCGATGGCAGACAGAGGATATGTCTGGTGGATTGACCGTGTGAAAACAGCGCTTGAGCTGTATGACAGTGTCCGTATCGATCACTTCCGCGCCTTCGCGTCGTACTGGGCCGTACCCGCTACCGCAAAAACAGCGAAAGAAGGCGAATGGGAGAAAGGGCCCGGTCAGGCATTGTTTGATGCGATTGCGGCGGCCTTTGAGGCCCCGCCTTCGATTGTTGCGGAGGATCTCGGTACCTTCGGCGAGGATGTAATTGCGCTTCTTGAGTCGTCAGGCTTCCCCGGTATGCGTGTTATTCAGTTCGGCTTTGATCCGAACGGCGACAGCACCCATCTGCCGCACAATTATCCGAAGAACACCGTAGCGTACGTCGGTACGCACGACAATAACACGCTTCTCGGATGGCTGTGGGAGGCGCGTGAGGATGAGCGCCGTTTTGCGCTTGACTATTGCGGATTTGACGGCCACGACTGGGGTGAGGGCGGTTATTACAGTCGCTCCTGCCGTCGTATTATCGAAACCGTATGGAAGAGTGCGGCGGATCTGAGCATCATCTCCTTTCAGGATATGTGCGGCTTCGGCAGTGATGCCCGTATGAATATTCCCGGTATTGCCGAAAAGAACTGGCGTTTCCGCACCACCCTTGAGACCATCGATGCGATGGATCAGGATTATTTTGCGCACATCAACCGCTTGTTCCGACGCGGTTAACAAAGGATTTCGAGTATTATGGCATTTTTACCGTTGACAATTGAAGAAATGCACGACCGCGGCTGGTATTATGCGGATTATGTTGTTGTGACAGGCGATGCCTATGTCGATCATCCGAGCTTCGGCGCAACGCTGATTGCGCGTGTGCTGGAGGCAGAGGGATACCGTGTGTGTATACTGTCACAGCCGCAATCTGCCGAGGATATGAAGCGGTTCGGTCAGCCTCGGTACGGCTTTTTTGTCGGCGGCGGCAACATCGATTCGATGGTGGCGCATTATACCGCCGCCAAGCGTCGCCGCAGTGAGGATGCGTATACGGCGGGCGGACAGGCAGGACGCCGTCCCGATCGCGCCACGATCGTTTACAGTCGCTGGATCCGTGAGGCGTACGGGGATATTCCGCTTGTCATCGGCGGACTTGAAGCGTCGTTGCGCCGTTTTGCGCATTATGATTATTGGGACGATGCGATTCGTCCGTCGATCTTGCCGGACAGCACGGCGGATATTCTGGTTTACGGTATGGGCGAAACGCAAACGATTACGATTGCCCGCCGCCTTGCGAGCGGCGAAAAGGTGACAGCGATCCGCGATGTGCGAGGCACCTGTGTACTGATTCCGACGGCAGAGTATACGCCGCGTCCTTGTGCGGAATGCCCGTCGCTGGAAGCGGTACGGGAGGATAAAATGCAGTATGCGATCTCCTGCCGTATTCAGCAGGACGAACAGGACGATGTGCGCGGCAAAACGGTTATTCAGCGTCACGGGGATGCCATTCTGGTGCAAAATCCGCCGATGGCACCGCTGTCTACCGAGGAGTTTGACCGTGTGTACGAGCTCCCGTTCGAACGCCGCTGGCATCCGTCTTACGATGCACTCGGCGGTGTCCCCGGCCTCGAAGAGGTGCAGTTTTCCATTACGCATAATCGCGGCTGCTTCGGCGCTTGTAATTTCTGTTCGTTGGCATTTCATCAGGGACGTCGTATTACCTGCCGCAGTGAGGAATCGGTCATTCGTGAAGCAAAAGCGCTGATTGCGATGCCCGAGTTTAAGGGATATATCCACGATGTCGGCGGCCCGACGGCCAATTTCCGCGGTCCCTCCTGCAAAAAGCAGACGGAACACGGCTTGTGCAAGGGGAAAAAGTGCCTTGCGCCGAAGCCTTGTCCCGCTTTGGAGGCGGACCACACAGCGTATTTGCATATGCTTCGGCGTTTGCGTGCCTTACCGGGCGTCAAGAAGGTGTTTATCCGTTCGGGGATCCGCTTTGATTATCTGCTGTGCGACGAGGACGAGACCTTCTTTAAAGAGCTTGTGAAGCATCATATCAGCGGACAGCTGAAGGTGGCGCCCGAGCACTGCTCGGACAATGTGCTTCGTGCGATGGGTAAGCCTCCTGTTGCGACCTACCGCGCCTTCCAAAAACGGTTTTATGAGCTGACGCAAAGCATCGGCAAAAAGCAGTATCTGGTGCCCTATCTGATGAGTTCCCATCCCGGAAGCACGATGCGTGATGCCATCGAGCTGTCGCTTTTTCTGAAAAAAGAGGGATTGCATCCCGAGCAGGTGCAGGATTTTTACCCGACACCGGGCACGATCGCTACGTGTATGTTCTATACGGAGCTCGATCCCTACACCTTACAGAAAATCTATGTTCCGAAAGCCCCGCAGGAGAAGGCGGAACAGCGTGCGTTGCTTCAGTATTTCAAGCCTGAGAATAAAGCTGTCGTACTAAAAGCGCTTCGGGCGGCGGGACGCACCGACTTGATCGGCAACGGTCCCCATTGCCTTGTAAAGGATGATCGCCCGCAATCGCGTACTCCGTCTCGATGCGAAACGGGAAAAAAGGGAAAAGCACCGCGCTATGCCAAGAAACCGAAAAGGAAGTCCTGACAGTATGCTATCATTTCAACCGATCACCGCAGAAGCGATTCGCACCTTTGAACCGTATTTGTGCGGTCATAACGGTCGCTTTTGCGATTTTACACCCGCCAATCTTTACGTTTGGCGTGGATACTATTATAAAGGCTATGCGCTGACAGACGGGTTGCTGGTGCTTGAGCTGTGCGGAGAGCGCGGTGAAACGTACTATTCCGTGCCGATGGGAGAGGGGGATAAAGCCGCTCTCCTTCGGAAAATGAAGGAATGCCTTGTTCCTGACGGCGATACTCTTCGTCTGTCGCTGATACCGCAAGAGTCATTGCCGCTTGTGTGTGAGG
>JAFQMR010000190.1 GCA_017396175.1 Clostridia bacterium | reverse complement strand
GTATCGGCGATGAAGCTCGGTAAGCAGATGCAGTTCTTCGGGGCACGCTGTAATCTGGCAAAGCTGCTTTTGATCGCTTTGAACGGTGGTTATGATGCGACGAGCAACCTTCGTATCGGTCCTTCGATGCCCGTATATGAAGGCGATGTGCTTAACTATGATGACATTGTCGAGCGCTTCGGTGTGTATATTGAATGGCTCAGCCATCTCTACGTCAACACGATGAATATCATTCATTATATGCACGATAAATACGCCTACGAAAAGATTCAAATGGCTCTTCACGATACCGAGGTGGAGCGCTTTATGGCGTTTGGTATTGCGGGATTGTCGGTTGTGGCCGATTCTCTGAGTGCCATCCGTTACGCTAAGGTGCGTCCCGTCAAAAACGAAGATGGGTATATTGTGGATTTTGAAACCACGGGTGAATTCCCGAAATACGGTAACGATGACGATCGAGTGGATCTGATTGCTAAGGAGCTGACACATCGTATGATCACCGAGCTCCGCAAAACACCGACCTACCGCAATGCGATCCATACGCTGTCGGTACTGACGATCACCTCGAACGTGATGTACGGTAAGCATACCGGGGCGACACCCGACGGTCGTAAGGCCGGAGAGCCGTTTGCTCCCGGTGCCAATCCGATGCATAACCGTGAGGAAAACGGCGCTCTTGCGTCGCTTAATTCGGTGTCTAAGATCAGCTATGACGATTGCCGCGACGGTATTTCCAATACGTTCTCCATCACGCCGGATGCTCTCGGTAAAACCGATGCACAGCGCGTGGAGAACCTGGTCACTATTCTTGATGGGTATTTTGCCAAGAACGCTCATCATATCAACGTCAACGTTCTGAATCGCGAAACGTTGCTCAAGGCGTATGAGGATCCGGAGGCGTTCCCCAATCTGACGATCCGCGTGTCGGGGTATGCCGTGAATTTCCATAAGCTGTCGCGTGAACAACAGCGTGAGGTGATCAGCCGCACGTTCCACGATGCGTTATGAACGGCTACATCCATTCCTTCCAGAGCCTTGGAACGGTAGACGGTCCCGGAGTACGGTTTGTCGTCTTCTTTCAAGGCTGTCCGTTGCGGTGCCACTGCTGTCATAACCCGGATACTTGGGTAATGACGGACGGCGCTGTATATGACGTTGAGACGGTTGTTGAACGGATAGGCCGTTATCGCACGTATTTCGGAGAGCAAGGCGGTGTTACCGCTTCGGGCGGAGAACCGCTGATGCAGCCTCAGTTTCTGCGGGAGCTGTTCAGAAAATGCCGTGAACAGGGGATACATACGTGCCTGGATACCTCGGGAGCGATCCTGAACGAGGCGGTTTATGCCGCTCTTGAGATGACCGACCGTGTGCTTCTGGACATCAAGTACACGACGGAAGAGCAGTATAAGCAATATGTCGGCGGTTCGCTTGAGAGAACAATGGCGTTTTTGGACGCATTACAGGAACGACAAATCCCCGTTACCGTGCGTCAGGTGATTGTTCCCGGTATCCATGACACCGAAGACAATATTACCGCGTTGGAAGCGCTGATCCGTCCGTATTCCTGTGTGGACGGGGTGGAGTTGTTGCCGTTTCGTAAGCTGTGTCAGTCGAAATATGACGAGCTCGGTATCCCTTTTCCGTTTGCCGCATACCCCGAAGCGTCAAAAGACACCGTCAGACGTCTTGCAGAATATAGCTCTCTTTGCTTGTACAATGAATGATGTGAAAGGACATACCACTCGGCGGTATGTCCTTTTTTTCGTGTAAGCTCAACGGCGCTTCTTGATTTTTCGACAGCAATATGTTATGATGAATAACGGTAAAGACACAGATCTTTGCACAATACGGATACCTTATTCAAAGGAGTGGTTTTCCATGAAAAAAATCGGCTTTATTGACAATTATCTTGATGAATGGCACGCCAATAACTATCCTGCCGTCATTCACAGATTGGCAGGAGACGAAATGCGTGTGACATATGCGTATGCCCGTCAGGATGCTCCCGGCGGTATGACGACGGATGAATGGTGCGAGAAAAACGGCGTGGAGCGCGTCGATTCTATCGAAGAGCTTGTCGAGATAGCGATTACATTATTGTGCTGTCGCCCGATCATCCTCAGTATCACGAAGAGCTGTGCGCTGTGCCGCTCAGCTCCGGCAAGCGTTGCTACGTAGACAAAACCTTTGCCCCCGATGCGGCGGCCGCCAAACGTATTTTTGCGGTTGCCAATGAGCATAATACGCCTGTGTTCTCTTCGTCTGCGCTTCGTTTTTCCGATGAAGTGATGGCACGCACGTTTACGCCTGACGAGGTGGATCATATGACGGTGATCGGCAACGGTGACACGTATATTTACCTGATTCATATGATCGAGCCGATGGTTGCCATGATGGGCGAGAAGGCGGAACGTATCATGTTTGTCGGTACGGAGCTGTCGCCTGCTTGGGTGATCGAGTTTGAAGGCGGCCGCAAGGTGAATATGACGCTTTATCATAACGCGCATTCGTGGTATTTCCGCGTGCAGAAAAAGGACGGCGAGGTTCTCGTGATTCCCGAGTGCAACCGCTTCTTTGATTCCTTCCTGGAGCAGCTTGTCGATTTCTTCCGTAACGGTGAGGTAAAGGTGGATCAGAACCAGACGATCGCCGTCATTGAGATCCGTACCAAAGCGCTGGAAGCGATGTCCGCTCCGTATACGTGGTTCCCGATCGAGCTTTGATTTTGAGTATATTGCTTTAAAAAGGGGGTGGGGTGTATGAAGCATACCCGAAACAGCGGACAGCCTTTATATAAGAATTTTTTGTCACAAACACTGTCTGCCGATGTGTTACAGCTGTTTCAGGTGTTTGAAGCGGAATACACCTCGCCGACGCTTTTAAATAAGTCCGATCATCATCAAGGATGCTTTTTATTGTTTTTCAGTAACGGACAAGGGAGGCTGTTCTCGGGCTCCCGCGAAATAGCGGTGGAATCCGATGATCTGGTGCTTTGTTCGGCCACAGAGGAATATTCGGTAGAAAGCACGAATCCCGATCAACCGATACGGTGCGTCGGCATTCATTTTCTTGTGGTAGATAAACTCTATGCCGCGACACAGGCAACGCTGGAATTGTTCTTTGCGGATGCGCTTGAACCGCGTATCGCCAAGCAAACACGTGCGATCCACGAGGTGTTTTCGCTTTTGTTGACCGAGCTTTGTACGTTGCACCCTTCACCGTTGATGATACGCGGCTTTGTCAGCCAGATCATGGTGCTTGCCTATCGTGCGTTCTCTTCGCATCTTTCGATGAACGATCCTGAAGAAACGTCGTTGAATGCTGTCGGCCATACGGTGTATGCGATCATTCGCTATGTGGACGAGAATCTGTTTTCTATTCACAACTTGATGGGGATGGCGGAAGAGCTCGGCTACAGCTATAATTATCTGTCGCATTTGTTTCGCCGTAAGACAGGTATGACCATTCAGGCGTATGTCAGTCGGAAAAAGATCGAAAAAAGCGTGGAATTGCTGTCGGATGAACAGCTGTCTATTACGGAGATCGCGGCGATGCTGAATTACGATTGCATCCAGTCGTTCAGCAAAGCGTTCCGCCGCTCGATGGATATGTCTCCGACGGAATATCGTGCATTGCACGGATTGAAAAACATATAACGGAGAGACGTCCTTGAAATTTCTGTGTGTAATTTCTGCGGACGTCTCTTTTCTTTGATGTTTTTCGACGGTTTGCTATTGCTTTTTGTGCGTGTTTAGTTTATACTTATATTATATAGATTTTGAACTCTGTACGGAGGGAACGTTTATGGATACAACAATCAAATTGATCCTGCAAGAGATTGTCCGCCGCATCTGGATCGTGATACTTTGCGCGATCGTCGGCTATACGGGGGCCTATGTTTATACAAAGGTCAATATTCCGCCTGTGTATACCACGCAGATGAAGGTTTCGGCGTTGACCAACCTGGCGGA
This sequence comes from Clostridia bacterium, assembly GCA_017396175.1. Taxonomy (GTDB): domain Bacteria; phylum Bacillota; class Clostridia; order Oscillospirales; family Acutalibacteraceae; genus RGIG1959. Next base: position 2,012 of record JAFQMR010000190.1, on the reverse strand, counting down.
TGATGAAGCGGTCTCGTCCGTCGGTTCGTTTATCAATATGATGACTCTTGCAGAACGTCGTGTCCAAGCGTATCCGGAACACTTTTGCACCAGCGGTTTTTATAAAATGGTCGCAGAAACCAGCCAGACGGGTTATACGGCGGGTGCGGTCGGAAGTATGTTGGAGTTTGAGCAGGTCGAAGGGATGGGCCTTTTCTATGTCCGTGTAACAGGTACCGATCCTGTCGCCGTTAAAGCCGTTGCGGACGCGGTAGCCGATACGATGTATCCGTTTATGGAGCAGTATCAATCGCGGTCGGCGGTGGCGGTGATCGAGCCGGCGTATATGCCGTCCGTGCCGATCAATCAGCAGCTGACCGGTAACTGCACAAAGGGCGCGTTGATTTTTGCAATGCTGGCTGTTGTTATAATTGCGTTGATCGCGTTCTTTGATACCCACATCAAGGATGAGGAAACACTTGCCAAGCGTTACGCCGATATCCCGATTCTCGGTAAGATTCCCGATTTCAGTAATATTACCGATAAGAAAAAGCGATAACCACGGGAGCAGACAGGTAAGGAGATGAATGATATGTCCAATCATGATACACAGTTACGCGGAGAAGACCGCATTGCGGCAGACCTCAAAACCGATCAAAGCGCAGAGTCGAATGCGCCTGCCAAGATACAGGAGCAGGAAAAAGCGTTAAAGTTTAAGGTTGTCGAATCGTATAAGGTTCTTCGTGCCAACATTATGTTTTCGATTATCAAGAGCGGCTGTAAATCGTTTGTAATTTCCAGTTCGCTTCCCAGCGAAGGAAAATCCACCATCGCCGTCAATACGGCCATTGCTCTTTCGCAGACCGATGCACGCGTGCTTTTGATCGATACGGACCTTCGCAGGCCGAAAATCAATCGCTTTCTCGGCTTATCCAATACGCCAGGTCTCAGCAATTACCTGATCGGTATGAATTCCATCAGTGAGGTGTTGCATAAGACACCCTATCCGAATCTGACGGTGTTTTGTGCAGGATCTCGTGTTCCGAACCCTTCGGAATTGTTGGCCAGCTCGCAGATGGAAGTGCTTCTCGATCAGCTGAAGCAAAAGTTTGATTACATTGTGATCGATTCCGCACCGTTGAACGTTGTGTCGGATACGTATCCGATTATCAAGAAAACAGACGGAGTGCTGTTGGTCGTCTATCAGAACCGTTCGGATTATCGCGAGCTTGATCGCACGATCAAGAGCCTTGAAATGGTGAATGCTAAAATTCTCGGCTTTGTGATGAACGGTGTGAAGCCGAAAAAGAACAATCGCTATTACGCCGATAAGAAGTATCAGTATTCCTACGGTTACGGCTACGGCTACGGTAGCCGCGGCTCCAAAAAGAAGTAAAGTGTATGTATAAGATCGATTTTCATTCTCATATTTTGCCGCGTGTAGATGACGGTGCATCTTCGCGAGAGGTATCCGGCCTTATGCTCCGTGCGCTTGCAGATCAAAAGGTGGATACGGTCGTTTTGACGCCGCATTATTATTCCGATCACGAACCGATCGAGGCGTTTCTTCGTCGTCGTGAAAAAGCACGACTGATTCCGACCGAATCGGATTCGTTCCCGCTTTTGCGTTACGGCGCCGAGGTGCGCTTTTCGGAATATCTGTTCAACAATCGGGATCTCTCGGCGCTTTGTATTGACGGCACACGTACCATGTTGCTGGAATTGCCGTTCAACAAACCAGTCACGGAGGGTACCGTACAATCCATCGACCGATTGATTACGGAGTATGCGATTACGCCGGTTCTCGCGCATATTGAGCGTTACGGCAGTCTGTTGCGTTCTCGCCGGTTGATGGACGAGATGATCGATCTCGGGTGTGTCCTTCAGGTGAATTTATCCTCATTCTGTATGTTCGGTAAACGTCGTTTGTTTTCTCTTTTGAATGATGGATATATCGGTGCGCTTGGGACGGATTCTCACAATCTGACCTCCAGACCGCCTGATTACACCTCGGGATACGAGCGTATTTTACG
>JAFQMR010000189.1 GCA_017396175.1 Clostridia bacterium | reverse complement strand
TGAGAAGTTTGCGTTCTTCCACGAGGAGCTCAAGCGCTTTGCGCGTGAGACGGGCGGCATCTACGTCAACCAGGAAGCCTACTGGGGCGACAATGTTATGCAGTATGTCAACGCCAACGACGGTGTGCATCCGCTCAACCGCGGACACGAATTTATGGCCACCGCGCTTCTCGAAGCGATGGGCCTGGCATAAAAAACGGAGGAACGACCGATGAAGACGATGAAAACCGCGATGATCCTTGCACTCGCCTTGACGATGCTTCTGTCGGCTCTGCCGATGGCGGCCTCGGCGGGAGGCAAGGGCGACTTTGACCAAAACAATCGCGTAGACACCAATGACGTACGACTGCTGATGAACAGTCTCGCGAAAGGGAAGGATATCACCTTGACGCAACAGCTCTGGACCGATATGGATATGGATTCGAAGCTGTCGACCACCGACGCGCGTATGCTGCTGTCGGCGGTGATGATGGATGAGTTTACCCCTGTGACGAACTACGCGAAGCCGACAGGAGAGGATCATTGGGGCGAAAACTCCATTGCCGTGCTCGGGGACAGCATCTCGTTCGGCGTCGGCACCTCAAACGATTCCAAAACCGACGGCAGTGATGCCTCGCTGTTTAACCTGACGGGCGGTATCCCCGAGAGAAGCTACGTCAGCTATGTCAAAAAGGCGGTGCAAAACGCCAACGGCGGCAAGATGAACTACGGCTTTACCTCGGCGTACACGACTGCGTGGCCGGGTGTGGCGCGTTCGGAGGAGATCCATTACTGGCCTGCCCGCTCGTCCAAAAGCGGCAGCACCGATTGGGTTTGCGATAACAACGACGACGGAAATCGTCTGACCTCCGTTGCGATGACTTCGGTCACGCCGTGGTCGTCCATCAGCTACCGCCTGCGGAAAGCCTATGTCAGCCGTTATTCGTATTTCACGGTGTACTATCAGTGTGAGCCGAATGCGGGCTCGTTTACCATTGCAAACGGATCGGGCGGCGAGATCCCTTATGCCGACGGCAAGGCGGCAGGCTATATCCCGACACACTCCAGCGACGGTACCTCGACAACAAAACGGACGCAATTCTTCAAGCTGTCGGATTGTGCGAAGGATTCGAACGGCTCGCCGATCATTGAGATCTTTCACGACGGCACCTCGAACCCCGTCACGATCACGGGTATCGGGTATTATAAGGCGCTTCCGAAGACCGATAATGCGGACGGCTATGTGACCTTTAACAGCTTCACCCGCGGCGGTATCAGCCTCATCAACCTCAGCGATGACGTGCTCGACAAGGCGACCTCGGCGGATACCTTTATTATGGGCCTCGGCTTCAACGATTTCAACTTTAACCACGTGCGCGTCAACAACGGTGAGTTCAAGGCGAAGATCGATACCCTCATCCGCCTGTGCAATGAAAAGGGCACGCAGGTCATCGTCAACGATTATGCGATCCGCAACCCTGTGCTTTATGCCAACTGGATCGACTCCCAGAAATCGGCGAACGCCGTTGTAAAGAGTGAGCTTCGCCGCTTTGCCGAAGAGACGAACGGCGTGTACATCGACCAGGAAGCCATCTGGGGCGATGCGCTCTACGCGTCGGTCAACGATAAAAACGAGATCGGCGCGAACAGCTCGATGACGGAGGGCGATAAGATCCACCCGAACCACGCCGGCCATAAAATGATGGCACAAGCGGTCGTGGCGGCGCTCGGCTTGTCGGAGTATTTTACGGAGAACTGGTCATAAGACATAGCAGATCAACAGCTTCCCGCTTGCCTGATCGGGGCCTCTCCCGATGAGGCGGGGAACAGAACGGAGGAACGACCGATGAAGATGATGAAAACGGTGACGGCGCTTGCACTGACGCTGGCGTTGCTGGTGTCGGCATTGCCGATGGCCGTGTCGGCGGACGGCAAGGGCGACTTTGACAAAAACGACCGCATCGACACGAACGATGTGCGACTGCTGATGAACAGCCTCGCGAAAGGAAAGGATGTCACCTTGACGCAACGGCTCTGGGCTGATATGGATATGGATTCGAAGCTGTCGACCACCGATGCGCGTAAGCTGCTGTCGGCGGTGATGATGGACAGCATTGCCCCCGTGACGAATTACGCGAAGCCGACCGGCGAAGACTGGTGGGGCGAGAACAGCGTGGCGCTCCTCGGCGACAGTATCTCCTGGGGTGCGGGTACCAGCGGCGGTATTTCGGAATACAGCTACGTCAGCTACGTGAAAAAGGCGATCCAGAATTACAACAGCGGCAAGATGAACTACGGCTTTGTGCAGGCGTATACGAAGCAGTGGGCGCAGGGCACGAATTACACCGATTCCGAAGAGATCTTTTCGTGGCCGTCGCATACGGGCTGGGACGAAACCAACAACGGCAATCGCCTGGTAAAATTCGGCTTTCAGAGCGTCACGCCGTGGAGCTTGCTGACGTTCAAGCTTCGTTCGCAGTACGTGAACGAGTACAAGTATTTCACGGTGTACTATCATACGGAACCCGGTGCGGGCTCGTTTGCCCTTGCGAACGGCTCGGGCGGCGAGGTTCCTTATGCCGACGGCAAGGCGACGGGGTATATTCCTACGAACGGCAACAGCGCCGAGACGAAGCGCACGAAATTTTTCAAATTTTCCGACTGTCCGAAGGACAGCAACGGTATTCCGGAGATCCGTATCTGCCACGGCGGTACGACGGAGCCCGTCACCATTACGGGTGTCGGTTGTTATAAAGAATTGCCCAACACCGGCGGCTATGTGACCTTTAACAGCTATTCCCGCGGCGGCGCGATGCTTTCCGAGCTGTCGTATAAGGTGCTCGAGCAAGCCGCCAAAGCGGACACGCTCATTATGAGCCTCGGCTACAACGATATGGTCTGGGCGAGCAACGCGGGCTATTCGCGTGAGGATTTTATCAACCGCATTGATTATCTGATCGAGAAATGCAACGAAAACGGTACGCAGGTGGTCGTCAACGACTTCACCTGGAGCAACTATAATACGATCTCCCCCTATACCGGCTGGAATGCTACGATGCAAGCGGAGCTGGATTGGCGCGCGGAGAATTTCAGCCTGCATCTGCGCCGTCTTGCCGAGGAAACGGGCGGTGTGTACGTCGACCACGAGGCGATCCTCGGCACCGACGCGATCATCCCGAATCTGCCCGATACGGTGCACCCGAATAACGCGGGCCATAAGCTGATCGGTCAGAACGTCGTGGCGGCACTCGGTCTGACGGATTACTTCACGGAGGAATGGAAGTAATGAAACACCTACTGGCAACGATTCTCGCGGGAGTGATGATGCTGATGCTGTTCAGCGGTTGCGGCGGCGACACACCGTCCTATGAAAAGGTCAACAACGACGTGATCGACGTGACAGCGACCGATGTGTTCGGTGAGCATTCCGTCACCATCCTCGGCGACAGTATGCCTCACGGCGCGGCGACCGAGGATATCCCGAACAACAGCTGGCCCGGACTGCTGAAAAAAGCGATCAACGCGAAAACGGGCGACAACAACTACGGTTTCACCTCCATCGAGGGTACGCTGTGGAGCAAGCCGATGAGCTACGAGATGCACAGCTTCCCCGAAACCGACGAGGGCTTTAAAAACCGCGGCGAAGCGGGCAACGGCTGGACGGAATACCGCACAGCGGAGCTGCTCGGCACGAAGGGCCTCGGCAGCAGTAAAAAGGGCGCGACGTTGACACTGTCACCGCAGGAGAGCTTCAAATTCTTCTGTGTCTACTATCAGCAGGGCCCCGACTACGGCACGTTTGATGTCAAGAATGCGGACGGCGAGGTGATCGCCTCCGTCGACGCAAAGGCGGACGAGGCGACCTACGCCCGTACCGCGATGCTCGATATGACGAAGCTCGGCGAGGAGAACAAGATCGTTCTCGAAGCGACCTCCGCCGACGAGATCATCTTCACGGGTGTCGGCTACTACGACAATCCCGACGGCGTGGTCGTCAGCAACTACTCAAACGGCGGCTTACAGCTTGCCGGTACGGGCAAGGCGTCCAACGGGGACATGACGGGCCTTGACAAGACGTTCCTGAAGCTTGCGGCTTCGTCGGGTACGTTGATCTTCTCGCTCGGCTATAACGATGCGTATTTTAACACCGATATGGCACTGTTTGAGGAAAAGATCGATTACCTCATCGAGTGCGTGAACGAAAACGGCACCAAGGTGATCGTCAACGACGTGGTGTGGGACACCTCGAACGGTGACCGCCTCTGGCTTGCGAAGCACAGCCGTGTGCCGAAGGTAAAGGCGCAGCTCAAGCGCCTTGCCGAGGAGACGAACGGCATCTATCTCGACCAGCAGGCGATCCACGGGGAGGCGATCCTTGAGACGCTCGACGACGGGGTGCATCCGAACGCCGACGGTCACGCGATGCTGGCAGAGTCGATCCTTGAAGCGATGGGCTTACAGGAGGGATCGGCAGAATGAGTGCACAGGTTTCCTCTTATGAAAAGCCGGGAGCGTCCACCCTCAAGATGGGCGTGAAGATCTTCGGCTATGCGATCTTAGCGGGCATTATGAGCGTGATGCTCTCCTTCTCGATCGCGATGATCTCAAACGGTCTCTTTACCGATACGATCGGTTTTCACGAATATGAAAACGTAAACGGCGAAAAGGTGCTTCTCGAAACGGTCTATTACGACGAGGACACCACCTACGAATCCGAAAAGGAAACGGCCACCGATGACCGCGAAATTGTGCGCGAGATGATCGTTGTCCCGCGCAACAGCCTGTGTGCGGCGATGATCGTTGTCGTGGACGTGGTCGAACAGCTGTTGATGCTGTCGATCCTGTATGTCCTGTGCGGCTACTACGTTTACCGCGAGGGCGATCGCGACCGCAACCTTGTCAAGCATCACGGGCGGGAGGCCACGCCGCTTCGCGGGTTGTGGATCGGCCTGCTGGCGTGGGCGCCGTCGCTTGTACCGTTTATCCTGCTGGTGCTCGGCAAATGCGGCGTGTACAGCGAATCGGCACAGGGCATCTACCGCTTGCTCAACCCGTGCTTTGCACCGTTGACGGCGGTGATCATGCCGCTCGAGCAATACCCCGCCGTGACGGTGGAGGTGTGGCAGCTTATCGTGCTGTTCCTCCTGCCGCTGACGACGGTCGGCGTGTGCGCGCTGTGCTATCAGCTCGGCTACAAGCGTGTATTCAAAAAGAAAAAGAAGAAAAAGACCGCCTGACGGCGGTGCGGAAGGTCACCCCGTTTGCGTCTCGCAATCGGGGTGCGCCTTTTATGAAAGGAGTGACAGCGGATGATCCGTGTGCAAAACAACGTGTTCCAGCTGGATACGGCGCACACAAGCTATGTGTTCGGCGAAACGGAGCACGGGCATCTGGAGCATCTCTATTACGGAGCAAGTCTCCCGCCGTTTGATATCGACGGGGTGCGTCTGAAGCATACCGCCGAGATCGGCGGCACGGTGCGCTACCGCGAGGAAACGGAAACCTATTCGCTTGACACGCTGTCGCAGGAATACAGCGGCATCGGCAAAGGCGATTACCGTCACGCACCGCTGGAGCTGTTACTGCCCGACGGCACGTTTACGACGGATTTTGTTTACGACAGCCACACGGTGACGGACGGCGCTCCGACGGGTGACGGCACCCTGCCGTTCGCAACGGGCAAGGCGCAGACGCTCACGGTGCATCTGATCGATCGCAAGTACGCGGAGCTGACGCTGGATCTCGTGTATACGGTGTTTGAGGAATGCGACGTGATCGCGCGTCACGTTGAGTTGACGAACAACACGGGGGACGCGGTCTACATCCGCAAGCTGATGAGCTTTATGATGGATCTGCCGCGGGCGGATTACACGATGGTGACGCTCGACGGCGGCTGGGCGAAGGAAGCCCATATGCATGAGCGGGCGGTCAGCTACGGCCTTCAGGTGAACGATTCGACGGTAGGCGCCTCCTCCAACCGCCACAACCCCGCCTTCCTGCTCAAGGCACGCGGGGCGTCGGAGCTTCACGGTGAGGTGCTCGGCTTTAACCTGGTGTACAGCGGCAACCATTACAGTGCCGTCGAGCAGGGGAACCACGATACCCTGCGCGTGATGAGCGGTATCAGCCCGCATTGCTTCCTGTGGAAGCTGCATACGGGCGAGCGCTTTGTGACGCCGCAGGCGGTGATGTCCTATACGACGGGCGGCACCAATGCCCTTGCCGACAATATGCACCGCTTCGTCAATGAGCATATCATCCGCGAAGCGTTTCGCTATACCGATCGTCCCGTTGTGATCAACAACTGGGAAGCCAATTTTTTCCATTTTAACCGCCGCAAGCTCCTGGCTCTTGCGAAGAAGGCGAAAACGCTGGGCGTCGAGATGTTTGTGCTCGATGACGGATGGTTCGGTAAGCGGGATTCCGAAACGGCGGGACTCGGCGACTGGACCGTCAACCGTAAAAAGCTCCGCGGCGGCCTGCCGTCGCTCGTCAAGGCGATCAACAAAAAGGGACTCCGCTTCGGCCTGTGGTTTGAGCCCGAATGCGTCAACGCGGACAGCAATCTGTACCGTATGCATCCCGAATGGGCGGTGACGATCCCCGGGCGCGAGCCGAGCATCGGGCGGCATCAGATGGTGCTCGATCTGACACGCCCCGAGGTGCGCGACTACATCGTTGAATCGGTGTCGGCGATCCTCTCGACGGCGAATATCGACTATGTGAAATGGGATTACAACCGCCAACTGAGCGATATGTATTCGGCAACGCTTCCTCAGCAGGGCGAGTTTTTCCACCGCTATATCTGCGGGTTGTATGAGGTGCTTCGCCGCCTGTTTGTCGAAAGGCACCCGACCGTGCTTCTCGAAGGGTGCTCGTCGGGCGGCAACCGCTTTGACCTCGGAATGCTCTGCTTTGCGCCGCAGATCTGGACCTCCGACAACACCGATGCTGCCGAGCGCCTCGATATTCAGCGCGGTATCACGCAGTTTTATCCGCTGTCCACCGTCTCGAACCATGTGTCGATGACGCCGAATCTGCAGACACTGCGTATCACGCCGCTCTCCACGCGGTTTCACGTGGCGGCGTACGGCGTGCTCGGCTATGAGCTCGACTTCCGTGAGATGACGCCTTGGGAATGCAAGGCGGTCAAGCGGCAGATCGCGTTTTATAAAGAGCATCGTCGTGTGTTTCAGTACGGCACGTTCACCAAATGCATTTTGAAGGAGGGCGAGCGGGAGTCGTGGCAGGTGACGGACGGCAAAACGATTTTGGCGTCCCTCTATAACCTCTCGTTCCATACCAGTCCCGGGCGGGATATCTTAACCGTTCCGTCGGCGAAGAGCGGCTGTCGGTATACCGTTGAATCGCTCCCGCATCATCTGCCTGTCGGCAATTTCGGCGGGATGCTCAAATACGCGCTCCCTGTTGTTCCGAAGCCCGACGGCTGGCTGGTGCGCACGGTGCATCGGCATTATGCGCTCCCCGAGGGGGCGGAGAGCTACGAATGCTCGGGCGAGGCACTGCGGCACGGCATCGGTCTGGCGATGCAGTTCACGGGCGCAGGCTTTGACACAAGGATGCGGTTGCTCGGCGATTGGGGAAGCAATCTTTATGTGATCAAAGAGCAGGAATCGAAGGAATAAGACTGTTAAAATGAAAACGGACGAGCGATTTGCGTGTTATCCTTAACGGAGAACACGCAGTCAAATCCGTCTTCGACGGGTGAAATCCACCTCTGGTGGATGAAATCGCGTTTGCGATGAAATCCTGCTTCGCAGGGTTGTATTTAGACGGATTTGATTTCATCCGAGGACT
>JAFQMR010000023.1 GCA_017396175.1 Clostridia bacterium | reverse complement strand
ATTGACCGCACCGCAGGCGCACGTCCAGCCGTCCACCTCCGGCTTCTTTGCACCGCATTCGGTGCAGAACTTACCGCTGACCGTTGCGCCGCAAGTGCACGTCCAGCCGCCTGCCGCAGGAGCCGCCGGAGCGGGTGCCGCCGCCGGAGCGGGTGCCGCCGTCGGAGCAGGAGCCGCCGCTTGCTGGTGCAGTCCCATGGCGTACAGGTTCTGCGGATTGACACCGCCGGCGTTCATCGCCATACCCATACCCATAAAGCCGGTCATAGCGCCCGCCTGATTGCCGGCCGCCGTGCGCATCGCGTCCGCCTGAGCGCCGACAAGCTGAGCCGCCGCCATGGTGGGATCACGCATAATGGCCGCATGCTGTGCCTGCTTGATGAGCGCCGCATCCTCTTCGCTGAGCGTGATCGGATTCATCGCGATCGACACGACCGAGATACCGCGCAGCTCGCTCCATTTCTTCGTCAGAGCCTGATTCATCAGGTCGGAGAGCTCCTCCGCGTGTGCGGGCAGAGCGCTCGGGCGCACCTCCATTTCGGAGATTTTCGCAAACGCGGGCTGCAGAGCGCTGACAAATTCCGTCTTCAGCTGAGAATCGATCTCCGCGCGGGTATATTCCGCCGAAATGTTACCGCACACATTCGTGTAGAACAACAGCGGATCCGTGATCTTATAAGAATAGACACCGTTGCAACGAACCGACACGTCGATGTCGAGGTTGATGTTGCGATCCACCACGCGGAACGGAATCGGGTTCGCCGTTCCGAATTTGTTGTCGATAATTTCCTTCGTGTTGAAATAGTACACGCGCTGATCCTTGCCCGTGTCGCCGCCGTACGCAAAACGCTTACCGATCGTTTTAAAGGTATCGATAATGGATTTGCCGAGGCTACCCGCAAAGATGCTGGGCTCCGTCGAGGTGTCGTAGGTATACTCGCCCGGTTCCGCACAGACCTCGACGATCTTGCCCTGCTCGACAATGATCATACATTGTCCGTCTGCAACCGCGATTCCCGAACCGTTCGAAATGATGTTATCGCTCGCTTTCGTGTTGGACGAACGACCGCCCACCTGCTTTTGGCCCTTGACCGCCAGCACATCCGTGTCGATCGCCTCGCAGTAGAAAAATTCCTTCCATTGATCGGCGAGCGTGCCGCCGAGTGCACCGAGACCGGCTTTGATAAGGCCCATATCCCATCATACTCCTTTTTCAAAAAATCAATTTCAAGAACACCATACGTGCCCTACTCTTTAACTATACCACGGTTTATGTCGATTGTCCAGTTTTGTAGAAAAATTGCACATCAAATTTCAAAAAAAGTACGGCACAAAGCCGTACTTTTAAGCAAACGTCATATTCGCAAAAATCCGTTCCATCCTGTCATTCGGGAACCGTACGTCCACAAACTCCCAGAAGGCATTCGTCGGCGGAAGTCCGTCCAGCCTCCACGCCCAACGAAGCACCGCGATCACCGTGACCACACCGTTCAACACCAAAAACACAAACGAGAGAACCGCGATCACCTTGCCGCCGCGTCGCGGGAGCTTGAGGATCAGCACCGCCATCCACGGATAAATGAGCTTCACCCACGCGATCCCGAGCACACCCCAGAACACGGCATAAAGCAGGCAGATGCGTCCGTTCAGGTTGAACGGCATATGGCTGTAATCCCACGACCGTGAGCCGAACGCCAGCTCCTGCAAGAACGAGCAAACGTACTCCACGGCACTGCCGACCAGCATACCGCCGAGAAACGAGATCCAGCCGCTGTTGTTGCGAAAACGATACAGCGCCGCTGTCATCACCACGGCCCCGAGTCCGTACAGCAGATTAAACGGCCCGTACACAAGGCCCGCACGGCTTTCGTAGCGACCTTCGTTCAGCAGGCACCACAGCACCTCGATCACCACACCGAAGAAACTGCCGATAAACAGGATCAACAGAATCTTATAGAGATTCATCCCCTTGGCAAAGTGATCGGTACGCTTTTCCGCCAGATCAATCAGGCCGTTTGCGGGAGCTTTGAGAAGCCGGCGCCTTTTGACCTTGGTGAGATCCTTGTGACGCGCCGCCAGCTCATCCGACAATGCCGCCAGGCGGTAATACGACTTTGCCGTGTTATCCATCGCACGGTGATAGGATTGCAGTTCGCTTTGCACCTCGCGGTCATACGCCTCGGGATCCTCCGATTCGGTCATGGCGACAAAGACGCGTTCAAGTCCCTCCTCCGTCACCTCCAGCGACTTGAGCAGATGCTCGCTTTCACGCTCGGGAGCTGTGACCGTCTCAAACGCCGAGGGCATCTCTTTCTTTTGTTTTTTCACCCGTTCCATCTCCTGTTTTCGCCGCTGTTGCCGTAAACGACGCGACATCCTTCACCGTCTCGCCGTCGATCTGCATCGGAGCGGGACGATCATAGGCCACCGTAATCGTTTGCCCCTCCAAAATCGTGACAACCTTATCATGCGCAATATGCTTACCTTCAAACAGCGACGGAAAAATCATCAGTGTGCGAAATTTGCCGATGTCGTGAAATACCATCACCGACAGCTTGCGCGGCTCGGAAAACCGATCCTGCGCAGGCGTCGGCATCATACCGCCGCCGTAATAGCGTCCGTGCATCACGGGAGCCAACCACACGTTTTTAAAGGTATGTACCTTGCCGTCCACCGTCACGGTAACGTTGCGGGGGCGGTAATCAAACAGCAGCCCCTTCACGGCAATGGATGTGTAATTGATCGGCTTGGGATCGGCAAGCGTTGCGTTTTTTTCACGAAGCTCATCGCCTTTTTCACAGCAATAACCGTCGATGCCGTAGCCGATACCGTTGATAAACAAAAGCTCCTTGCTGTTCACCGCCACGGTCGGCAGTCCCCGAAACGTTTCTTCGGACAAATCGATCACTTTACCCGTTTCGGTCACGCCGAGATCGCGCGCAAAATCGTTGCCGCTTCCGTTCGGATAATACCCCAACCTCTTCGGTAAGCGAAGACCGCGCGTATCGTTGACGAAGCGGCTGACCGTGCCGTCGCCGCCGCACAGTATGACCGTATCCTCCTCGCCGACAGTTTCAAAAAATGCCGCATAATCCGAAATCTGTGTCATATCGGTCAAGCTCGCTTGTTCATACCCTGCCGCCAGCGCCTCGATCTCCTCCGGCCGGTGCCCTATGCCCGCCAGGGGATTATACAAAATATACGTCATATCCGTTCCTCCTCATTCGACATTCTCCGACAATATTTTACAGAAGAAATCTAAACTTAAACGAAACGAATTGCCGTGTTTTTCTTGACTCTTTCTTCGGATGTGATACAATTTTCAGTATAGACTATCGGAAAGGGCGGCGCGATGCATGGTAACGATTCTGGTTGTTGACGACAACAAGCACACCCGCTTGTTGTTACAGGCTGTACTGAAAAACGCCGGCTATGCGGTTTGCACGGCCGAAAACGGCGCGGATGCGCTCGAAGTTCTCGACCGAGAGCACATCGATCTTGTGGTGCTGGATGTGATGATGCTGCACATGGACGGCCTTGAATTCACAAGAACCGTCCGTCTCACCGACAGCACGCTCCCCATCTT
>JAFQMR010000188.1 GCA_017396175.1 Clostridia bacterium | reverse complement strand
GCTACGCCGACCATCCCGTTCACGCCGTACAATTTCGGTTGGAATAAAAAGAGAGGCTGTTTTGAACAGCCTCTCTTTTTTTTATCGGTTGAAGAAGGCGAGGATCTCGTCTTTTGCGGCGGTGACGGAGCCTTGTGTAAAGTTCGGCTTACCGCCGCCTTTTCCGCCGAGCGCTTCATTCATCGCTTTGGTCAGCGGGCGACGGTCCTCCTGCTCCGAAGCGAGGATGTACCGCCACGTGCCGTCCCCGTTGTCGCTGAAAACGGCGCCCTCGCCGCCCATGGCATCAAGGCATTGTTTCATACCGTCGAAGCCTGCACCGGCGGTGAAGCCGACAGAGCCCTTGGCGGTCGCTTCCGTCGTAAAGCGCGCCATCGCCAGCTCGTCGAGAAGCCGCGCGTTGTCCGCTTTCAAGGCGCTCATGGCATCGTGATCGCGGGTAACGAATTCCGCCACCTTGTCACGCGGGGCGCTTAAGAGGCGCATCATCTCGCGGGAGGCGTCGTGCAGGGTGATGTAATCGCGCAGGGCGGGAAGACCGCTGAGCATCTCGATACGGGTACCGCCCTTGTAGGGGACGGCACTGAGCAGCTTGATCAGCCCGATCTCGCCCGTGTGCTTGACGTGCGGTGCACAGCAGGCGCACAGATCGTAGTCCTCAATGGTGACAAGACGCACCCCGTGGGACAGCTCAAGCTTACTGCGGTAGTCGAGCGTTTCGAGCTCCTCGGGTGTGGGATAGGTCGCGAACACCGCCTTGTTTTCGTAGACGGCGCGATTGGCGCGAAGCTCGATGTCGGCGAGCTCCTCCGCCGTCAGCGGGCCGCTGACATCCAGCGTCACAACGGTGTCGCTCATATGGAAGCCGACGTTGTCGTAGCCGAAGGTGCGGTGGATCAGTCCCGACACCAGATGCTCGCCCGTGTGCTGTTGCATCCGCTCGTACCGCGTGTTCCAATCGATCGCGGCGGTAACGGTATCGCCGACGGTCAGCGGTCGGTCGGTGTAATGGGTGATAATACCCTCCTTGATCTGCACGTCGCGCACGGCGGTGTCGCCGAGGGTGCCGCCGTCGGCGGCCTGTCCGCCGCCCGCGGGGAAGAAGGCTGTGCGGTCAAGCACCACGGCAAAGCCTTTTTTGTGCTCCTCACACGTGAGAACCGTCGCCTCAAAGGCGCGGGTATAGGCATCGGTTTCATACAGTTTTACAGTCATCATAGCGGGCAATCCTTTACACGGAAGTTTTTTTACGCGGCTTGTAAACAAGCGCGAAGACAACAAGGCCGATGATCAATACGGCGGCGACAGCCAACACGATCCACAAGGTCATATCTGCCGTTCCGTCGGTTGCGGCGGGGACAGAGCTGTCGTCGGAAGCGGTTTTTTGTCCGATCAACAGGATCTGCTCGGCGCGGTAAAGATCGGCGAGCATAACCTTTGAGGCGGCTTTGTTTTCAACGGCCTTTGCCGCGTCCTTCACGGCTTCGAGCGCCGATAGATCGGGGGAGGCCGTCGCGGCAGTGATC
>JAFQMR010000187.1 GCA_017396175.1 Clostridia bacterium | reverse complement strand
TTGGCGGAAGCGGTGGGATTCGAACCCACGAGCCCGTGAAGGCTACCTGATTTCGAGTCAGGCCCGTTATGACCACTTCGATACGCTTCCATATATGTTAACTCGCCGTAGCGAGGTTAACGCTTATTCAGTTTTCTTCTGCATAACGGGCGGCCCGTTATGTCCCATTGCGGTGCCCGAAAACGCCGTTCGGGCGCTTCGCGCAATTCCTCGGCGTTTTCGACCGCGGCTGTTCCTTATCGCTCGCTGCTCCCGCCACCGGCGGCGCTCGCGAACGGAGCCACTTCGATACGCTTCCCTTTATGTTAACTCGCCGTGGCGAGATTAACGCAAGTTATTCAATTGTCTGTTCCTTGTCGCCGGCGCTCGCGAACGGAGCCACTTCGATACGCGCACCGTTATGTTAACTCGCCGTAGCGAGATGAACGCGCGGTTTGCGACGCAAGTTATTATACGGGGTTTTGGGAGGTTTGTCAAGAGAAAAATGCGAAAAGGTTGCGGTTTTGCAAAAAAAGAGGGGGAGAGGCGGTGCGCTCGGCGATCAATCGTCATACTGCGTCAGGTGTCCTTCGGTGCGCAGGTCGGGATAGCCCCATTGACGAAGCACCTCATAGACACCGACGGCCACGGTATTCGACAGGTTGAGCGAGCGGGCGGCATCGTTATTGATCATCGGCAGGCGTACCCCGCGTTCGGGATGGTCGTGCACCAGCTCCTCAGGCAGACCGCGGGTTTCCTTTCCGAACATCAGATACGCACCGTCGGGGTAGGAGACGTCGCTGTGGACCTGCTTGGCCTTTGTGGAAAAATAAAAAAACGGGCCGTCGTTTTTCTCGAAAAACTCCCCCAGGCTGTCATAATAGGTGATATCGAGCAGATGCCAGTAATCCAGTCCCGCGCGCTTGAGCTTTTTATCGTCGATCGTAAAGCCCATCGGCCCGACCAGATGCAGGCGGGCACCCGTTGCGGCGCAGGTGCGGCTGATGTTGCCTGTGTTTTGCGGGATCTCCGGCTCGACAAGCACGATGTTCAGTGTCGGCATAGTGTCGTCATCCTCTCTTAAAAACGGTTTGCCTTATTGTAACGCAAAGCGGGAAAAAGCGCAAGCGTTTTATAAGGGGGTATAGCCGTGCCGTCTCAGAGGAATACTACGGACAGCGGCAAAAAGCCGTCCGAAATCGAACAAGGAGTGTGCGCAGGATGACAAGAAGCAGTATGAAATTTTTAAAGGGTATGGGACTCGGGCTGGCGGCCGGGTGTGTGGCAGGGATCACGGGTGTATGCTATATGAAGCGGCATCGCAAGGGTATGAAGCGCAACGTCAGCAAGGCGCTTCGGAATATGAGTGAGCTGGTGGACAGCGTCAATCATATGTTTTAATAGTATGTAAAAAATTTAAAAAATGCCTTTACGAATCGGCTTTTTTCGTGTATGATAAGATAAGTGTATTCTGCGTGGATACCGCTGATCATACGAAAAAAGGAGAGGGTTTGCATGAGTCAACAGAATCGCCGTGACGATCTGGACGAGATGCTGCTTCCTAAAGGCATACAGAAGGAAATCGAAGACGACATCAAGCTGCGTGAGCCGCGGAAGAAGGAGCCGAAAAAGACCGCTCCCGCGAAAAAGCGCCCGAAGGTAAGCAAAAAGGATCAAAAGACGATGTTTATCGCCATCGGCGTCGGTGTCGGCGTGTTCATCGTACTGCTGGTAATGCTGCTGGTGATGGGCAATATGGGCGCCAATCCGTCGGACGGGCGTTCCGATCGCCCCTATACCGAGCAGGTGACGATGGCTGAGCCCGATCCCGATAAGACGTCCTTCTACAACGCGGGCAATGTGCCCGAGCTGTCTAACGAGGGTGTGAAGGGCTTGCTCAAGCAGGCGTATTACACGGTGGACGGCGATCTGGCGGTTGTGCTGAACCTCTCGAACGGCACCGCGTCCGAGCAACAGGTCGTGCGCATCAACGCGACCGTGTTCAACGACAGCCACGAAACGGTGGCTCAGCAGACCATCGACCGTTTTGATCCGGCGTGCTACGTCGGGGCGCTCAGCCACGGTGAGGTCTACTTTGTGATCGATCGCCAGAACGTGGTGCTTCGCAACGATCCGCTGTCGAAGCTCGGCGTGACGCTGGAGATCGCGAGCATCCCGACGGACGGCAGTCAGCCGGACGGCCCGAAGGGCAACGGCCCCGTTGTGGGCGACGGCCCGAAGGATATCGCCGAGGGACGCTCCTACTACGAGAATCTCGGCAACCTTCCCGAAATGTCGGAGGAGGGCGTAAAGGCATCGGTGATCCGTGCGCGTTACACGAACGACGGCTCGCTTGCCGTGACGCTGTCGCTTTCAAACGGCACCCCCGACAAGCAACAGGTATCGAAGGTGGAATTCCATCTGATGAACGGCAACGGTGACGTGATCGCCGATTACACGTTTGATTCGTTTGAGACGCCCTGTCAGATCGACTCCAAAGGCTTCAGCGAAATGGAGCTGATGGTGGATGCGGGCTACGTCCAGAGACAGGACGATCCGCTGTCGACGCTGTCGTATACCATCAGCGTGTCGGCCGGCCCGCTCGCGTAAATACTCAAAGCGTAAAGTCTTCCGTCGGAGGGCTTTACGCTTTGTCCTTTGGTTTGCTTCGGCGGACCGTATAAAGGCATACATAGGAGGGACAATTCGGATGATAGAGGTTAAAAACCTTGTAAAAACCTACGGCGCACACCGCGCGGTGGATAACATCAGCTTCCGCGTGGAGGAGGGCGAGATCCTCGGCTTCCTCGGCCCGAACGGTGCGGGTAAATCCACGACGATGAACATCATCACGGGATATCTGTCCGCGACCGAGGGTACGGTGACGGTCGGTGGGTACGACGTGCTTGAGGAGCCCGATGAGGCGAAGCGCAGTGTCGGGTATCTGCCCGAGCTGCCGCCGCTGTATCTCGATATGACCGTCAATGAGTATCTGCGGTTTATGTACGATCTGAAAAAATGCAAGCTCCCGCGTCAGAAGCATCTCGACGAGATCTGTGCGCTTGTCAAGATCGACCATGTAGCGGGACGGTTGATCAAGAACCTGTCAAAGGGCTACCGTCAGCGCGTCGGCTTTGCGCAGGCGCTTATCGGCGATCCGAAGGTGCTGATCCTCGACGAACCGACCGTCGGCCTCGATCCGACGCAGATCCTCGAAATGCGCAACCTGATCAAGCGCCTCGGCAAGCATCATACGGTGATCTTAAGCTCGCATATCCTGTCGGAGATCGAGTCGGTGTGCGACCGCATCATCATCATCAACGAGGGACGCATCATCGAGGACGATACGGCGAAGGGACTCTCGGAGAAATATTCCGCCGACCACCGCCTGTTCGTGACGGTGCTCGGTCCTGTGCGTGAGGTGACGGCGCTTCTCAGCGGGTTGCCGTCGGTGCGCCGCGTGGAGCAGATCGCCCAGCGCGGAGAGGCGTACGAGTACGCGGTCGAGGTGGCGGAGGGCGCGGATGTGCGTGTGGAGCTGTTTAACCGCCTTGCCGACCGCCATTGGCCGCTGATCGGTTGCTCGTCGCGCAAGCTGTCGCTTGAGGAAGTGTTCCTGATGCGTACGCAGCAGGATTCCCTGCGACACGGTGAAACGAAAAAAGGAGGGAAAGCGAAATGAGTGCGGTTTTTAAGCGGGAGTTCCGTTCCTTTTTCACCACCCCGATCGGCTATGCGGTCATCGCCATTTTGCTGTTCTTCTCGGGATACTTTTTCAACGCCTATAACCTGCAAAATCACAACGCGAATCTGACGAGCGTGTACACCAACCTGTTTTCCATCGTGGTGCTTGTCGTGCTTCCTGTTCTGACGATGCGTGCGTTCAGTGAGGAAAAGCGTCAGCGCACCGACCAAGCGCTGTTCACGGCGCCTGTCAGCCTGTTCGGCGTCGTGATGGGTAAGTTTCTTGCGTGCTTGCTGTTGTTTGCGGCGGCGCTGTCGGTGACCTTCCTGTACGCCTTTGTGATCGCGACGCAGGTGACGCCCGATTGGCTGGTCATTATCGCAAATTACATCGGGATGCTGTTGTTGGCGGGATTGATCATTGCGGCGGGCCTCTTTTTCTCCAGCCTGACGGAGAGCCAGTTTGTCGCCGCCCTCATCACCTTTGCGTTTTCGTTTGTGCTGATGATGATGGACAGTCTGGCGGCGCTGACGGCGTCGACACCGTGGCTGTCGGAGGCGATCTCCTTCCTGTCGGTGTACACCCGTTACACAGGCTTTACGCAGGGCATCATTCACTATGACCATATGTTCTTTTTCTTGAGTATGCAGGCGCTGTTCCTGTTCCTGACGGTGCGCGTGCTGGATACCAAGAGATGGAGTTAAGAGAGGAGGCACCCTGTTATGAACGAAACAAACGGACAGCGCGCCTCCAAAAAGGGCGTATCGCGTAAGCTGCGTCTCGGCACGGTGGCGACGGTCACGACCGTCATCGTCATCGCGGTGGTGATGCTGCTGAACATCGGTATGGACGTGCTCGAAAACCGTTTTCCCGTGTCGGTCGACCTGACGGCGGACGGCACCTTTACGGTGAGCGATAACAGCATTCAGCTGGCGCACGGCATCCGCGACAATGCGGCGATCGAGAGCTGTGAGATCGTCGTGTTTGTGGACGAAGCGCTGTTTCTGAACGACGATTACAGCGCCTACCCGATGGTATATCAGATGCGCGAAATGTACGTGCAGTATTACGGCACGGCACTCGGTACGGAATATTTTAACGATCTGCTCGACTCCTTTGAGACGGTGCTTGACCAGTTTTACTATATGCTCAAGCAGTATCAGGTGGAATCGGGCGGCAAGGTAACGCATCGCTTTGTCAATATGGATGCGAATCCCGCGCTGGCGGCAGCCTATCAGGATTACGACGTGGAACCGGGCTCGGTGCTGTTCCTCAACGCGGACGGCAGCCGCTCGCAGAGCTTCACGCTGATGGATATGATTTCGGCGGATATGAACACGTCGAATATGACGGTCGATTTCAGCTCGGAGGCGGAACGCCTGGTGGCGGCAAAGATCAATCTTGTCACCGCCGTCAACGCGAAAAAGGCGACGGTGCTGACCGGTCACGGCGAGGACAACAATGTGCTGTCCTCGCTCAAAACGATGCTGATCGACAACGCCTGCGATGTGGTGACGATGGATATTACCGCGTCGGAGATCCCCGACGACGATACCGATATGTTTATCATTCCCGCGGCGACGGTGGATTATTCCGAAGAGGAGATCGCTCGCCTGCGCGCTTGGCTTGACAACGACGGCAAGCGTGGACGCGACCTGCTGGTGATCGCCGATCCGCTCACAAGACTGCCGAATCTGTATGAGCTGATCGGTGACGAGTACGGGATTGAGGTGCTGGATCAGTTGGTGTGCGAAACCTCGGACAGCAACCGCTACAATTCGATGGCGCTCAACGCCTACGGCACGGTGACGGAGTCGGAATACGCCGCGTCGGTTGTCGGACAGCGCGTGCTGATGCCGATGACGCGTGTGCTGAAGCTGACCGTCACCGACGATACGGCAACGAGCAAGTATGCGAAGACGCTCGTCGAGTTCGACACCTCGGCGAAGGTGCAGCCGCTGGCGGATATGCTGGCGTCCGAAACGGCAGGCGTTGAGGAAGCGGATATGATCGCACCCGACAGCTATCCCGTTGTGGGTGCCGCGTATACGACGGCGAAGCAATACGACAACGATACCGATCGTTATTATACGACGAACGTGTTGGTGTTCGGCAGTTCGATGTATTTTTACGACAGCGTGATGAACATCCCGTCGGCGTCGGCAAACGAGGCGTTGTTCCTTGACACCTTCCGCGGATTGACGGGACTGGACAGCGTGATTTCCGTTTCAAGCCGTTCTCTGAAGGAGGATACGCTCGATTTCGGTGACAGCGCGACGCAGAACACCTATGCCGTGATCTTTATGGGTATTCTTCCGCTTGGTTTTGTGATCGCGGGTGTCGTGGTGTTTGTGATAAGGAGACGCTTATGAGAAAACGGCAAAAAACAATGCTGATCGCCGCGGTGGCTCTTGCGGTGATCGTGGCGGCGGTCGTGTGCCTGATCCTGTTTGCGGGGGAGCCCGCCACGGAGGAAACGGCGCCTGAAACCACCGTCACCACCGCCCCTGAGGAGCCGGCGATCCTCGTGATCGACCGTACGCTCAACGCCCAGGGAGGTGCGGTTCAGACGCCTGTGCAGGCGATCGCGATCCGCAATGAAAAGAACAGCTTTAACGTCATCCGTCGTACCGATACGACGCTTGCCGTCGAGGCGTACAGCGACCTTCTGACCGATTCGTTGGCGCTGGAAACCTTGAGCGGCCATGCGGCGAAGCTGGAAGCGGTCAAACGGCTTGAGGCGGTTGACAATGCGGCAGAGTTCGGGTTTGATACGCCGACGGCAACGGTGACGGTGACCTACTACGACCAATCGACGGCGACGATCGAATTCGGCGACGCCTCGCAGGGCACCGAAGGCTATTACTGTCGCCTGCAGGGCGAAGACACCGTCTACATTGTGGACAAGGTGACCGCCGAATGCTTTATGGTCGAGGGCAAGGACCTCATCGGCAAAGGACTGATCAGCTCGCCTCCCCTCAAAGAGGACGATAAGGAAGGCACCCCCCAGCTTCTTAAGCTGTGGCTGACGGGCCGCTGCCGCGAAAAACCCGTGGAGATCACGGTGGATACCGAGGGGCAGTATAAGGGACTGACCTATGTGTCGACCTTCGTGATGACCTCGCCCTATCTGCGGGCGGTGGATTCCGACGCGTTCCATATCACGGCATCGACGATGCGCACGCTGACGGCGGCGGGGGTGGAATGCCCTCATCCGACGGCGGAACAGCTCGCCGCATACGGCCTTGACGATCCGTATTCGGTGGCGGCGTTTACGCTGTCGATCGTGTCTACCGCTTCGGCGGAGGGAGGCGCGACCAAGTCGACGCATTACAACGATCGTGAGCATATGATCCTGCTCGGCAACAAGGACGAAAACGGCAACTACTATGCGCTTGTCGACGGCTATGATACCGTGTATCTCCTGTCTCCCGCAAGCGTGCCGTGGGCGGAGCAGACGCACTATGACCTGATGAGCAAGCTGCTCTTTATGAAGGCGATCACGGCGGTGGACAGCATCACCGTCACGAAGGACGGCGAGGCACAGACCTTTGCTCTCGCGCATCATCCCGAGGAAGCGAAACGCGACGATCAGCTTACGGTGACGTCGGGCGGCAAGACCTACAGCACGTCGGATTTCCGCACGTTGTATCAGATGATGATCGGTATTCACCGCGTCGGGCTGAAGGAAGCGGGTGCGGCGGCGGACGGTTCGCCCGTGCTGAAGCTCGAGATGACCTTCAACGACGGCACGGCACCGATGAGCGTGGCGCTTTACCCGATGACGGCGAGCCGTTACCTCTGTGTGACGGATGACGGCGAGGAATGCGCCGTCAGCATCCGTGACACGGAGACCTTCTTCAAGCAGTATGAGAATTATCTTGCGGGCGAGCCCGTACTGAGCCCGTATTAAGGGCCGTGAAATCGAGCGCAGAAGCGCTCGGTGAAATATCGCCTGACGGCGATGTGAAATATGGCCTGACGGCCATATGAAATCTGTCCTTCGGACAGGTGAAGGAGTCCGCTTCGCGGACGGGAATTGTAAAAAACGGACGGCGGTTGCCGTCCGTTTTTGCGTGTGTGGGAATGTACCAACCGACGAGGTCGGAGGGGGAAAGGGCCGTGAAATCGAGCGCGTTGCGCTCGGTGAAATATCGCC
>JAFQMR010000186.1 GCA_017396175.1 Clostridia bacterium | reverse complement strand
GGATCCTCCTTCGTTCCGCTTCCGCTTTCAAAGGATGACGCGACCGAACCGTTCCAGCCGACCGTTGCATCCCCTTCGGCAACCGCCGTAAAGCTGAGCGGCACACTGCTCAGCACGAGCAACAGTGCCGACAGAACGGCGATCAGTGAACGACATGTTTTCCTCATACAGGCATACCCTCTTTCCGCTTTGTGGGGTTTTGCTTTTATACTATAAAGTATAAAGAAAAGCCGAGGGAAAGTCAACGGTCAGAAAAACAAAAGCCGATCCTCCTTTGAGAGAAACGGCTTTTGTCTTACGATTATTCGTCAGCGTGTACACGGCGGCGGAACAGAAGCGAAATACACCAGACACCTGCGATCGCTACCACCGTGTAGATGATGCGTGCGATCAGCCCGTCCATACCGCCACCGATCCACGCCACCAGGTCAAACTGAAACAGTCCGATGCTTCCCCAGTTGAGAGCGCCGATGATCACAAGCAACAACGCAATACGATCAAGCCACATACCGATCCTCCTTTTCTCATTGGGATGTGGATAGTATGCGGCTGTGTGTGCGGTTTTATGCAAACAGGAATCGGCGAAGCTCACCGTAGGATGCAACCTGCACCGTCGGGACGATGTGCGCGGGGGGCAAAAGCCCGCTCGGATTGTACCAGCAGGTGTCGATCCCGACGCGGTTGCCGCCGTCGATATCGGAAGAGAGCGAATCGCCGATCACAAGGCATTCCCGTTTATCGGGGTTGCCGAGTGCCTCCAGCACCCGTTCAAAGAAGACCTCGGACGGCTTGTCCGCACCGACCTCTTCTGAGATGTACACCCCCGACAGATACGGCAGAATGCCGCTGTTTTCAAGGCGTGTGTGCTGAACGGAGGCTGTGCCGTTCGTGATCAGATACACGGCAAACCGTCCGCTCAGCTCGGAAAGCAGTTCCTCGGCTCCCTCCAGCAAAAAGCCCGTGGAGCCGAGCATAGTCATATAACGCTCGTTGAACACCGCAGGATCCGCCGATGACAGCCCGATGGCTTCGAACAACCGTTTAAAACGTTCGGTTTTTAAGTGAGCGCGAGTGATATCCCCTGTCTCAAGCTGTTTCCAAAGCACGCCGTTGATCGCGTGATACAGCTCGTGGATCTCCGTCGTCATGGTTACGCCGTAATCCTTCAGGGTGTGTTCGAGTGCAACCCCTTCAGAGCGACGAAAATCAAGAAGCGTCTCATCGGCATCCATCAACAGGATCTTGTATTGAGGCATCCAAAACACCCCTCCTTACATTTCAAACAGCGAAATTTGCGACGATTGCGGCAGACTTCCGATCGCGCCGAGTTCACGAAGCGATTCAACGATCGCCTTACTGACGCCCGTACGCTCCTGCAGCTCATCCACCGAGAAATACGGATCACCTTCACGGCCGTTCATCAACCCTTCGGCCGCCGCTCCGCCGAGACCGCTGACCGAGCTGAACGGCAGGCGCAGAGCGCCGTCCTCGATCAGGTATTTGCGGGCGTGGGATTTGTAAAGATCCACGGGTAAAAAGCGGATGCCGCGAAGCATCGCCTCGTATACGATGTGCATCATATCCGCAACATCCTGTTCCTTCGCGCTGGCCTCGCGCCCGCGGGCACGGATGTCATCCATCGTCGCTTTTACCCTTTCGATACCCGACTGCACGATGGCCGCATCCATATTTTCACCGCGCACCGTAAAGTACGCCGCATAATACGCCTCGGGACGATGCACCTTATACCAGCCGACGCGCAGAGCGCCGATACAGTACGCGGCAGCATGCGCTTTCGGGAACATATACTTGATCTTCATACAGGAATCGATATACCACTGTTCCACACCGCAGGCCTTCATCGCCTCAAAGTGCTCCTCCGTGAGCAGCTTTGTGGCATTGCCCTTACGCACGATCTCCATGATCTTAAACGCCATCTTCGGTTCAAGGCCTTTTTGCATCAGATACACCATGATGTTATCGCGCGTACCGATCACCTCGGAAATGGTGCAGGTACCGTTTTTGATCAGCTCCTGGGCGTTGCCGAGCCACACGTCGGTGCCGTGGGACAAGCCCGAGATCTGTAACAGGTCGGCAAAGGTCTGCGGCTTGGATTCTACGAGCATCTGCCGCACGAACGGTGTGCCCATTTCGGGAAGCGAGAGCGTGCCTGTGTTGCATTCGAGCTGTTCCTCCGTCAGACCGAGCGGCTCGGGCGACGTAAACAGCCGATAGACATCGGGATCGGACATTGTCACATCCATCACGGGAATCCCGCTGAATTCCTCGAGATATTTGTAGGTCGTCGGGATAACGTGACCGAGGTTATCCAGCTTTAAGATGGTATCGTGGATGGAGTGGAAATCAAAGTGCGTCGTGATGACCTCGGAGTTGGGATCGTCGGCGGGATGCTGAAGCGGGGTGAAATCCTCCGCCTCGTAGTCATTCGGCACAACGACCATGCCGCCGGGGTGCTGGCCCGTCGTACGCTTGACGCCCGAGCAACCGATCGCAAGGCGCGTGCGCTCGGCGTTGCTGAACACCAGTCCGCGCTCCTCCTCATACTTTTTGACGTAACCGAACGCCGTCTTATCCGCCACCGTCGAGATGGTACCCGCCTTGAACACGTGGTTTTCGGGGAACAGCGTCTCCGTATAGCGGTGAGCGCGCGTCTGGTATTCATCGGCAAAGTTCAGGTCAATATCAGGCGCCTTGTCGCCGTCGAAGCCGAGGAAGGTCTCGAACGGGATCTCGTGTCCGTCGCGGTCAAGCTCAGCGCCGCATTGCGGACAGGTTTTCGCGGGCAGATCGAAGCCCGAGCCGACCTCACCCTTTGTGAAGAATTTGGAATATTTGCAGTGACGGCACACATAGTGCGGGGCCAGCGGATTCACTTCGGAAATACCCGACATATGCGCGACAAACGACGAGCCGACCGATCCTCGCGAGCCGACCAGATAGCCGTTCTCCTCGGAATTCTTCACCAGCTTTTGCGCGATCATATACAGCACCGCGAAACCGTGCTTCACGATGGAGGTCAGCTCGCGGTCGAGACGAGCACGGACGATCTCGGGAAGCGGATCGCCGTATTTCGCTTTAGCGCGGCTCCAGGTGATCTCCTGCAGCTCCTCGTCGGCGCCCTCAATGCGTGGCGAGTAGGTGCCCGTCGGAATCGGGCGGATCTTCTCACAGCGGTCAGCGATCAGGTTGGTGTTTTCGACCACCACCTCATACGCCTTCTCCTTGCCGAGATAGGCAAACTCCGCAAGCATTTCTTCCGTCGTGCGGAAATAGAGCGGTGCCTGATTGTCGGCATCCTCAAAGCCCTGTACCCCCTGCAGGATGCGGCGGAATTCCTCGTCCTCGGGATCCATAAAGTGCACGTCACAGGTCGCGCAAACGGGAATGCCGAGCTTATCTCCCAGCCGCACTACGGTGCGGTTGAAATCCTTCAGCTGTTCCTCATCGCGTGCCGTGCCGTTGCGAAGCATAAAGGCGTTGTTTCCGAGCGGCTGAATTTCCAGAAAGTCGTAAAAGCGGGCTATGTTGCACAGCTCGCCCCACGAGCGTCCCTGTACAATGGCCTCGAACAACTCACCCTGCTCACACGCCGAGCCGATCAACAAGCCCTCACGGTGCTCCATCAGCTTGGTTTTTGTGATGCGCGGACGGCGGTAATAATTCTTCAGATGCGACCACGAAATCAGCTTATACAGGTTTTTCAGTCCTACAAGGTTCTGCGCCAGCAGGATCATATGATACGGCTTGACACCCTTATTATCCCCGCCTTTGAGTCCCGTATTGATCTGTCCCGTGGTTTCGATGCCGCACTGCTCCTTCATATCCTCGCACAGCTTCACATAGATCTGTGCCAGCACGCGGGCATCGTCGCAGGCGCGGTGGTGGTTAAAGGGCGGCAACGAGAGCGCCTTTGCTACCGTATCGAGCTTATGATTTTTCAAGTTAGGATAGAGTGCGCGTGCCATCGGCACCGTATCGATCGAGGTGAACGGATACGGAAGGTCACTCCGCTCGGCGGCTTTTTTGACAAAGCCCGTGTCAAAGGGCGCGTTGTGCGCGATCAGCACACGGCTGTTGCCGCAAAATTCGTAAAACTTTGTCAACGCCTCGTCTTCCTTCGGGGCGCCGCGTACCATCTCGTTGGTAATACCCGTCAGCTCGGTGATCTTCGCGGGAATAGGCATTCCCGGATCCACGAAGGTGTTGAATTCCTCCGCGACCTCGCCGTTTTTGATGCGCACCGCGCCGATCTCCGTGATGCGGTCATTTTGTCCCGACAGGCCGGTCGTCTCCAGGTCAAACACGATGCATTCCGCAGTCAGCGGCACATCCTCGTTGCCGCGCACGACGGGCACGGTGTCGTTGATATAATACGCCTCCACGCCGTAGAGGATCTTGATATCCTTACCGCCCTTGCCGAGCTTTTCGGAGGTAGTCATCGCATCGGGGAACGCCTGCACCACGCCGTGGTCAGTCACGGCAACCGCGGGATGGCCCCAATCGGCGGCCCGTGCGACCAGATCCTTGCATTCCGACACCGCGTCCATCGAGGACATCTTGGTGTGCATATGCAGTTCGACGCGCTTTTTCTCCGAAAGATCGGAGCGTTGATATTTTGCGACAAGCGCCATCGCCTGCACACGCAGGACGTTGCACTTTGCGTATTCGTTGTAGTCATAGCTTCCGCGAGCCAGAATGCAGGTGCCGTTTTTCACCGCATCGAAGGCCTCGATCTTTTTCTTATCACGCTTTTTGTCCAGCCACATATTCACCGTTACCGAGCCCGTGCGGTCGGACATATGGAATTCGTACAGCACGCGCGTACCGTCGCGGCTCTCGCGGTGCTCCTTTTCCATTCCGAACACCTCGCCCCAGATGGTCACAAAGCTGCCGTCGGGCTCGATGGTTCTGATCGGGACGGGTAGCTCGCGGATCTCCTTGCCCCAGATCAGCTGGGCGGTCTCGGGATAGATGGGCAGACCGCACGACGGCGGACGGGTGAAGTCCACCCCGCCTGTCCGCGGACGGAGCACAGGCGCTTCGGTCTTCGCGGCCGCGGCCGCCTCGGCCGCCGCACGTGCCGCCGCCTGCTTTTCGCGTTCCTGCTCCATCACTTTATCCATCAATTGTTTATACTGCTCATCCTCTTTATCGATGCCTGCTTCCCCGCATAATTCCACCTTAAGACGTCGGGAAAACATCTCGGCGATCGCTTCTTGCAGACGCTTATCGATCTCGGTGGTTTCCAGAAGGCCGACACCGCCGTGCGCAATCTCCACCCGCAGGGTATCCCCCTCCAGCGTATAACAAGCGTCGGTAAAGCTGCCGTTGACCTGGCGATGACGGCGACGAAGCATCGCCACCACCGTCGGCATCGCCTCGACGGTCAGCGCCTCGGGAGGAAAGCGGAGCCAAAGCTCCGCCGTGACACGAAAGGCCTCTCCGATGATATGTTCAAGCTCCTCGATCTGCGCATACGTCGGCACCGACTCCGCTGTCAGATCGACGCGTAAGTAGCGGTTCGCTTCCTGAAGCGACATGGCCGTCACCTGCGCCTGCTTCCACAGAGCGGGAATCCGCCCTGCCTCTATATAGGTTCCGAATGTTTCCTGAAATGTCATAATCTGTCTTCCTTACCGTTCGTACCAATTGCTTACAGTTGTTCGATTTCTTGCATCAAGGCTTCCACAGCCTCGTTTTCGTCAACGGTACGCACCACCCTACCCTTTTTGAAAATGGCAAACTTACCCTTGCCGCCTGCCATACCGATATCGGCTTCGCGTGCTTCACCCGGGCCGTTGACGATGCATCCCATCACCGCCACCGTAATATCCTTATCGACAGCTTCCAATCGCTTTTCCACTTCGGCAGCCGTCTCGATGAGCGCCACCTGCGTACGGCCGCAGGTCGGACAGGACACCAGTCGCGCACCGCCCCTGCGGAGTCCGAGGGCTTTGAGCAGATCGTGCGCCGCACGCACCTCTTCGACAGGATCGGCCGTCAACGACACGCGGATGGTATCACCGATGCCCTCGAGCAACAATCCGCCGATCCCCGCCGCCGATTTCATCAAGCCCATCCGCGGTGTTCCCGCTTCGGTCACACCCAGATGGAGCGGATAGTCGCACCGCTGTGCTACCAACGCATAGGCATCGTGCATCGTTTGCACATCGGAGGATTTCAGCGACAACAGGATATCATCGAACTCCGCTTTTTCAAGCAGCGATGCGTGATACAGCGCGCTCTCGCAAAGCGCCTCCGGTGTCGGATGACCGTATTTCGCCAGAATGTCTTTTTCGAGAGAACCCGCATTGACGCCGATACGGATGGGCACGCCGTGACGGCGGCAGGCATTCGCCACCTCGCGTACATGCGCATCGTCACCGATATTACCGGGGTTGATGCGGATCTTGTCGATACCCGCCTCTACGCTCTCGAGCGCCAGGCGATAATCAAAATGAATATCGGCCACCAGCGGTACGTTGACCGCTTCCTTGATCGCGGGGATCAGACGCACCGACTCCGCATCGGGGATGGCCACACGCAGGATCTCACACCCCGCCGACGCAAGCCGTCTCGCCTGCTCAACGTTTCCTTTTACATCCTCAGCGGGCACGTTCAGCATCGATTGCACCGACACGGGGGCCGTACCGCCGATCATCACCGTACCGCAACGTACGGTTTTTGCATTCCGTCTTGTCATAAGGCTTCATCCTTTCCGTTATCCGAAGCTGCCGCCGAACAGCTTCACCAGATCGCTGAAGGTAATGACGACCATCAGCAGTAACAGCAACGCAAAACCGATCAGGTGCACCATCCCTTCAAACTTCTTCGGGATCGGGCGACGGATGATCCCCTCGATGATGAGGAACAGCAACCGTCCGCCGTCAAGTGCCGGGATCGGCAACAGATTCATCACGCCGAGGTTCACCGAGATCAACGCAATGATGAAAAACAAATTGTACATGCTCTCGCGGGACACCGAGGATGCCGCATCGGACACCATATTGCCGACGATCTCCATCGTGCCGACAGGGCCCGAAATCTCGTTTAGCCCGTAGCGCCCCGTCACAATATCGCCCAGACTGCCCCACGTCGTAGTCACCAGCGACACCTCGGTGGAGGCGGCGTGCGAGAAGGTATTCCAAAAGGTCTGCGCTTCCCCGAGGATCTGAAAATCATAGATCAGCTGACGCACCCCGTTCACCGTTCGGAAATCAAAGGTAACGGCGGGCAGATCCACCGTTTGCTCGGTGCCGTCCGCCGTACGCTTGACACGCATCGGCATCACACCATCCTCATCGCTTTGCAGAAGGATCATAATATCGTTCGAGGTGATCACGGGACGACCGTTGATGCTCTCCACACGATCCCCTGCCCTGAGGCCGCTGTCATAGCTCGGCCCGACACCCTCCGCAAACGCCGTCACCGTCGTCCCCGACAGCTCCAGATCGATCACCGTCTGCCACGCACCGTCCGCAAAGCGGCGGTCAAAGGTCACGTCGGGAAGCTCCTTCGTTTCTGCGGCACGTTGCACCGTCATCGAAACGACACCGTCTTCATCCGCTTCGAGTATCGCACGAAGCGCCGCTTCATCGGTGACCGCCGTGCCGTTAACGGTCAGCACCGTATCGCCCTCCTGCAAGCCGCTTCGGTAAGCAGGTGACGGTTCTTCAACGTGACCGGCGATCGTCGTGGTACCGAACAGCACCTGATCACCGCTCATCGGCATAAAGAAGCCGATCGCCACCAGCAGCATCAGATACCCGAAAATGAAATTCATCACCACACCGCTGATAACAATGAGGATGCGTTGCCACACCTTTTTGTTACCGAAGGCCTTCGGATCGTCGCTCGCTTCGTCCTCGCCCTCCATCGCACAGTAACCGCCGAGCGGCAACAGGCGCAGGGAATATTTGGTTTCCTTTTTACCGAACGAAGCAAGCTTCGGCCCCATACCGATGGCAAACTCGTTGACGCGCACGCCGCACGCCTTTGCCGCCAGAAAATGTCCCAGCTCGTGCACAAAAATCATAATGCCGAACAGCAGAACCGCGGCGAGGATCGAAAAAAAGATCATGCTGTATTGACTCCTTATAATCAGATATTCGCAAGCACCAGCTCACGCGCCGCACGGTCGGCCTCCAGCACGGCTTCTACCGTACCCTCGGTCGGCCACGAGGCGAGAAGCGCCTTTTCCACCAGGCGCGGAATGTCCGTAAATCCGATCTTTCCCTCCATAAACAGCGCCACCGCTTGTTCGTTGGCGCCGTTGACCGCCGCAGGCGTCAGCCCGCCGCGCTTGATCGCCTCACGGCAGATCGGCAAGCAGCGGAACGTCTCCTCGTCCGGTTCATAAAACGTCATCGTCCCGACACGGCTGAGCGACAGCTCTCCGACAGGCGACGGCGTACGGGACGGGTAGGTCAGCGCATACTGGATCGGCACACGCATATCGGGCACACCGAGCTGTGCGATCACGGCATTATCAACATATTCGACAAGCGAGTGAATAATGCTTTCACGATGCACCACCACATCGATCTTCTCAGGCGGCATATCAAACAGCCACCGCGCCTCGATCAGCTCAAGGCCTTTATTCATCATCGTCGCGGAATCGACGGTGATCTTGGCACCCATACTCCAATTCGGATGCTTCAGCGCATCCTGCAGGGTGACCGTCTCCAGCTCCCGAGCGGTTTTACCGAAGAAGGGGCCGCCCGACGCCGTAAGGATCAAACGCTTGACCGCCCGCTTGTCGGCAGGTGCCCCTTGCAAGCATTGGAAAATCGCAGAATGCTCACTGTCGACAGGCAGAAGTGCCGCCTTATGCGCCGCTTTCGCCTCCATCACCAGTGCACCGCCCGCCACCAGCGTCTCTTTATTGGCAAGCGCCACATCGTGACCGTTTTGCATCGCCGTCAGTGTCGGCCGCAAACCGACCATACCGACAACGGCATTCAGCACCAGATCGGCTTCTTCAAGAGCCGACAGCGTGCAAAGCCCCTCCATACCGCTCAGCACGGACACGTCGAGATCGGCAACACGCACCTTCAGATCCTCGGCCGCCTTCTCGTCAAACATCGCGGCATAGCGCGGACGAAACCGACGGATCTGCTCCTCGAGCGCCGTCACCTGCCGTCCGGCGGCCAACGCTGTTACGCGGTAGCCGCATTCCTCCGCCACATCCAGCGTCTGGGTTCCGATAGAACCCGTAGAACCGAGCAGTACCAGATTCTTTTCAGCCATAGTGTTTTCCGCCTTTCTGCTCCTTCGAGCGGCAAAGCGGCAGGTCTTCAACCTGCCGCTGTCAATGTCAGTATTTACAGCACAATCGGCGTGTATACGCACAGGATATACAAAATCGGTGCGACAAAAATCAAGCTGTCGAAACGGTCAAGCACGCCGCCGTGTCCCGGGAACAGCTTGCCGAAATCCTTGATACCCGACTGACGCTTAATGACCGAGCACAGCAGATCGCCGATCACCGACAGCGGTGACAGGCACAGTGCGATCACCGCCACCAACCAGTAATTCACCTGCAGGCCGACGGGATCCAGACAAACCTTCTGGTAAACGACCGCCGCCACAAGGCTGAATACCACGGCGGCAATCAGGCCGCCGCACAGTCCTTCTACGGTTTTTTTCGGACTGATATTCGGGCACAGCTTGTGCTTGCCGAAAAACGTGCCGATAAAATAGGCGCCGATATCGGCAAGCCACGCGATCACAAGCGCAAGATAGATATAAAATCGTCCGTGCACGGGCAAGGCGATCAGGTAACCGAGCGATGCAATGGGGACGATGATCATCACCGACGTACACAGCAGATACGCCACACGCTCAAACTTCAGCACCTGATTGAACAGCAGCTGGATCAGTACAAGCAGGAACGCATAGCCTATCAGCACAGCAAACAGCCACATCGCATCGCCCATATAGAAAAAGCTGGGAGCGGCAAACGCAAACAGCTCCGCCACCGCTACGATGCCGCGATGACGCGAAAGCTTCATCACCGACAACAGCTCATACATTCCCACACAGCAGAAAAAGGCAATGAAGGCGCGCGTCACCCATGTCGGGCAGAACGACAGCACCACCACCGCGAGCGGCACACAGACGGCCGCCGTCAGAATCCGTTTTTTCATTTCGCGTCACAGTCCTTTCGACGTGATACTTTACACTCCGCCGAAACGGCGGTTGCGCTTGGCATATTGCAGGATCGCTTTGTCGAGATGCTCCTCCGAAAAATCGGGCCAGAGCACATCCATAAAGACATATTCGGCATACGCCGATTGCCAGAGAAGAAAATTGCTGGTGCGGTATTCTCCGCTCGGGCGGATGATCAGATCGGGATCGGGCTGGCCGGCCGTATCGAGCGTATCGGAGATGCACTGCTCGTCGATGTCCTCCGCCGCCATTTCCCCCGCTTTCACGCGCTCGGCCAGCACGCGCATCGCACCGACCAGCTCATGCCGTCCGCCGTAGTTGAGAGCAATGTTCAGCGTCAGGCCCGTTTTATGCGCCGTTTCCGCCTCCGCCTCTTCGATCAAGGCGAGAATGTCGGGGGCCAGCGGTGTACGGTCGCCGATAAACTTCGTGCGGATATTTTCGGATTTGAAATCGCTGAGCGATTCCTTTAAATACTCGCGAAGCAGATTCATAATGGCATCCACCTCGTCCTGCGGGCGCTTCCAGTTTTCCGTAGAAAAGGCATAGAAGGTGGCAGACCGAATCCCGCGCGCCTCACACGCCTTGACGATTTTACGGAACGTCTGCGCACCGGTCACGTGTCCCATCCGCCGCGGCATACCGCGCTTTTTCGCCCAACGGCCGTTGCCGTCCATAATAAACCCGATATGCTTCGGGATCAGCTCCTTCGGGAGTTGATCGACCGTCAGCTCTTCCTGTTTTTTGCGAAACCACGCCATATTCGTTTCCTCCGCAGTTGAACTGAAAATAGGAAAACAGGCAGACGTCACGTCCGCCCGTTTTCGGTTATTTCTGAAGAAAGGGAGACTTACAGCTCCATAATTTCCTTTTCCTTGGCCACCGCTTCCGCGTCGATCTCCTTGCAGAACTTATCGGTCAGATCCTGCATCTTCTTTTCGGCGATCTTCAGATCGTCCTCGGTCAGCTCGCCGTTCTTTTTCTTGTCCTTGAGCTTTTCAATGCCGTCGCGGCGGATCGAACGCACCGCAACCTTCGCCTCCTCGGCATATTTATAAATCGTCTTGCCGAGCTCCTTACGGCGTTCCTCGTTAAGGGGCGGGAACTGCAGGCGGATCACACTGCCGTCGTTCTGCGGATTCAAGCCGAGATCCGACGTCAGAATCGCACGCTCGATGTCACGCAGTGTAGACTTATCCCACGGCGTGATGAGCAGGGTACGCGCATCGGGCACCGAGATCGCCGCCACCTGATTGATAGGCGACGGCACACCGTAATACTCCACCGTCAGCTTGTCAAGCACCGACGGGTTGGCACGGCCCGCACGAATCGTCGCATACTCGTTGAGCAGCGCCTGCACGGATTTGGTCATTTTGCTTTCAGCGGTATTCAAAATCTCTTTCATAACGGGAGTTTCCTTTCTGTATTCAGCGATGCCGACAGGCATCGGATATCACAAGCTTATTCGACAACGGTACCGATGGTCTCACCCTCGACCGCACGCACGATATTGTGCGGATCCTGCAGGTTGAAGACGAGGATCGGAATGCCGTTATCCATACACAGTGTGGCGGCGGTGGAATCCATCACCTTGAGGTCCTTGTTAAGAACGTCGAGGTAGGACAGTTTATCGAACTTGACCGCATCGGGGTTCTTCTTCGGATCGCTGTCGTAGATGCCGTCCACCATACTCGCCTTAAAGATGATATCGGCTTCGATCTCCGCCGCACGAAGAGCCGCCGCCGTATCGGTCGAGAAGAATGGGTTGCCCGTACCGCAACCAAAAATCACGACGCGGCCTTTTTCAAGGTGGCGCACCGCACGGGCGCGGATATAAGGCTCGGCGATCTGGTTCATCGCAATGCCCGTCTGCACGCGCACCTGACAGCCGAGCTGTTCAAGCGCATCGGCAAGGCCGAGTGCGTTAATGGTCGTGGCCAGCATACCCATATGGTCGGCACGCGTACGGTCCATCTTGCCGCTGGTGCGGCCGCGCCAGAAGTTACCGCCGCCGACCACAATCGCGACCTCAACACCCATATCGGCGCAATCCTTGACCGCCTGCGCGAAGGTCAGCACCGTATCGAAGTCGAGACCTGTCTTCGCGTCACCCGCCATCGCTTCGCCGCTGAGCTTCAGAAGAATACGTTTGTACTTAGGTTGCATAACTGTCACATCCGTTTTCTGTATAAATAGTATGAGTCCTGCTGACATTTTACTATAGATTTCAAATTCTGTAAAGGTGTCGACGGCATTTTTTCAAATTTGTTTTTCATTTCGACACAACTCTTGACTTTTGAACTTCACCGTGATAAAATAATGAGGAATAACGCATTGACGAAGGAAGTACGTGCCTCCATCTATCCCCTTCAGAGACGGTCACCGCGGCTGAAAGTGACCGGAGGATCGGCAGACACCGAAGTTCCCTTCCGAGCGGCAGAGCTGAACCGATGGTTCGCAGTAGGCTCTGACGGACGGCCCCGTTACCGGCCGCAGGAGTGTTTGCTTCGAGTGATACAGGTTCGGGCAAAAATCAGGGTGGTACCGCGGAGAAATGCATCTTCGTCCCTTTGTGCGGGGACGGAGATTTTTTGTTTCCCGCCGCCACTCCTTTTTCGTTTTATATTCCATCAAAGAAAGGAAACGAGACTATGAAACAACAATTGGAAGCCCTGCGTGTGCAAGCGCTCGCGCAGCTCGATGCGTTATCCTCGCAGAAGGACATCGAGGAATTCCGCATCCGTATGCTCGGCAAAAAAGGCGAGCTGACGGCGCTCCTGCGCGGTATGGGCAGTGTCCCCGCCGAAGAGCGCCCTGTCATCGGCCAGATGGTCAATGAGCTCCGCCAGCTGCTCGAGGAGAACCTCGGCACAAAAGAAGCCGCTCTCGCCGCTGAGGCGAAGAACGCCCGCCTGCTTGAGGAGACGCTTGACGTCACCCTCCCCGGCGAACAGCGTACCGTCGGCGGACTGCATCCGCTGAACAACGTACTCGAAGACCTCATCGATATCTTCCGTTCGATGGGCTTTGACGTCGTCGACGGCCCCGAGGTCGAAACCGATTATTACAACTTTGAGGCACTCAACGTCCCCGCCGATCATCCTGCCCGCGATATGCAGGACACCTTCTATCTGGCTGAAAACCTGCTTCTCCGTAC
The DNA here is from genome assembly GCA_017396175.1 of Clostridia bacterium. Classification (GTDB taxonomy): domain Bacteria; phylum Bacillota; class Clostridia; order Oscillospirales; family Acutalibacteraceae; genus RGIG1959. Next base: position 1,727 of record JAFQMR010000186.1, on the reverse strand, counting down.
CCAAACCTCGGCGGCTCAGATCCGCACGATGGAAAACCGCGAGCCTCCCATCCGCATCATCTGCCCCGGACGCGTGTTCCGCGCCGACGAGGTGGATGCGACGCACTCCCCCGTATTCCATCAGGTCGAGGGCCTTGTGGTGGATAAAGGTATCACGATGTGCGATCTGAAGGGCGTGCTGGAGCAGTTTGCACGCGAGATCTACGGCCCGCAGACCAAGGTGAAATTCCGTCCCTCCTTTTTCCCGTTCACCGAGCCGAGCGTCGAAGTGGACGTGTCCTGCTCGGAATGCGGCGGCACGGGTTGCCGTGTGTGTAAGGGCACGGGTTGGATCGAGATCCTCGGTGCCGGTATGGTGCATCCCCGCGTTCTCAGCGGTTGCGGCATCGATCCCGAGGTCTACAGCGGCTTTGCGTTCGGCATCGGTCTTGACCGTCTGACCACCACCCGCCACAAAATCAGCGATATCCGCCTGTTGTTTGAGAACGACGTGCGGTTTCTTGACCAATTTTAAGGAGGTGCGCGACGTATGAATATTTCTCTCAACTGGCTCAAACGGTATGTGGATATTCCCGTCTCCGTAGAAGAGCTTTGCGACAAAATGGTGATGAGCGGCTTTGAGGTCGAAGGCATTCAGAACCTCAGCGACACGATGGACAACGTGGTTGTCGCCCGTATTGTGCGTCTGGAAAAGCACCCCGACGCCGATAAGCTGCAAATCTGCACAATGGATATCGGTGCCGAAGATACCGTTCAGATCGTGACGGGTGCCGACAACGTCTTTGAAGGCGCGCTTGTCCCCGCCGCTCTGCACGATTCGCATCTCCCGAACGGTATGCACATCAAAAAGGGCAAGCTCCGCGGCGTGCCGTCGAACGGTATGCTCTGCTCGGGCGAGGAGCTGTGCCTCAAGGACAGCGATTACCCCGGTGCCGAGGTATACGGCATCCTGATCCTCAAGGATGACCTTGTCCCCGGTACGGATATGCGCGAGGTTCTGCGCCTGAACGACACCGTCATCGATTTCAAGATCACCGCCAACCGCCCCGACTGCAACAGCGTGCTCGGCGTGGCACGTGAAATTGCCGTGGCGCTCGGCACGACCTTCCGTCAGCCCGACGCGAGCTATAAGACCGTCGGCGACGATATGAAGAAGTACATCGATATCGAGGTCACCGATTACGACCTCTGCCCGCGCTACCTCGGTCGCGTGGTGAAAAACCTGCGCATCGGCCCCTCGCCCGATTGGATGAAGGATTGCCTCAAGGCGGCGGGTATGCGCCCCATCAACAACATTGTCGACATCACCAACTTCGTGATGCTGGAAACCGGTCAGCCGATGCACGCCTTTGACCTGCGCGACATTGCGGGTGCAAAGATCATCGTCCGTCACGCCAAGGCGAACGAGCCGATGACCACGCTCGACGGCAAGGAGCACACTCTCTCCGAGGATATGCTCGTGATCGCCGACGCCGAAAATCCCTCCTGCCTTGCCGGCATCATGGGTGGTCTCGACAGTGAGATCAAGGACGACACGCAGGACCTGTTCCTCGAGTGCGCCAAGTTCCGCCGCGACAGCGTCCGCCGTACGGCGCGTGCGCTCGGTATGCGTACGGAATCGTCCGCCCGCTTTGAAAAGGGTGTCGATATCCACACGGTGGAATACGCCATGAACCGTGCCCTTGCTCTTATCGATGAGCTGGACGCGGGCGACATCCTCGACGGTG